>JAFUCM010000156.1 GCA_017459675.1 Eubacterium sp. | reverse complement strand
GTACAGCCTGACACTTACCGACAGCCATACCTGCAAGGAGGGGCTTACGTGTTTGATTTTAACAAACCAAAGATTGAGATCACAGAACTTTCTGACGATCATAAGTTCGGCAGATTTGTCGTAGAACCGCTTGAGCGCGGATACGGGATGACGCTCGGCAATTCGCTGAGAAGAATCATGCTTTCCTCGCTTCCGGGCGCAGCGATCAGCCAGGTTAAGATCGATGGTGTCCTTCATGAATTCAGTTCACTTCCCGGTATCAAGGAAGATGTTACAGAGATCGTCATGAATCTGAAAGGTCTGGCGATCCGCAATAACAGCGACAGCGACGAACCCAAAACTGCTTATATCGAGTATGAGGGAGAGGGCGTTGTTACCGGTGCGGACATTCAGGTGGATCAGGACATTGAGATCGTTAATCCGGATCATGTCATCGCGACGCTGAACGGCGGTGCAGACTGCAAGCTCTACATGGAGCTCACGATTACAAGAGGCCGCGGCTATGTCAGTTCCGAGCGGAACAAGACAGACGATATGGCAATCGGCGTCATTGCAGTCGATGCGATCTATACACCTGTTGAGCGTGTGAACATGACAGTGGAGAATACACGTGTCGGTCAGGTTACCGATTACGATAAGCTCACACTGGATGTGATCACAAACGGCACACTTGCACCGGATGAGGCAGTCAGCCTTGCTGCGAAAGTCCTGAGTGAACATCTGCGTCTGTTTATCGATCTCTCTGAGAACGCGAAGACTGCAGAAGTCATGATTGAACAGCAGAATGATGAGAAAGAAAAAGCACTCGAGATGAATATCGATGAGCTTGAACTTTCTGTCCGTTCATACAACTGCCTGAAACGTGCAGGCATCAATACGGTGGAGGAGCTTTGCAACAAGACATCAGAAGACATGATGAAAGTCCGCAATCTCGGCCGTAAATCACTTGAAGAAGTGCTCGCAAAGCTCAGCGAGCTTGGTCTTTCGCTCAGACCGGGTGAAGACCAGTAAAGGAAGCGCTGTTGTAACAGAACCGGTGGTTTTGTGCAGTACAGCTGCGCGTGTAATGAAACAGCAGGGCATCAGTAAGACCGAAGAAGCATGATGTTCTGTCGCACGAATTGGAGGAATGTTTCAATGGGAAAATACAGAAAACTGGGCAGAACTTCTGACCAGAGAAAAGCAATGATCAGAAACCAGGTAACCAATCTGCTGTATCATGGCAAGATCCGCACAACCGAGATGCGTGCAAAAGAGGTACGCAAGGTTGCAGAAGGAATCATTGCACTTGCAGTCCGCGAGAAAGATAACTACGATACAGTTTCTGTTACCGCCAAGGTTCCGCGCAAGGATGCAGAAGGCAAGCGCGTCAAAGAAGTTCAGAACGGCAAGAAAGTAACGGTCTATGACGAAGTTACAAAAGAGATCAAGAAGGATCAGCCGTCCAGACTGCATGCACGCCGCCAGATGATGAAGGTCTTCTATGATGTAACTGAGATCCCGGCTGAGGCAAAGGGAAGAAAGAAAAACACAAAGAAGATCGACATGGTTGCAAAAATGTTCGACGAAGTAGCTCCGAAGTATGAGAGCCGCAACGGCGGATATACCAGAATCATCAAGATCGGTCCGCGTAAGGGTGACGGAGCGATGGAAGTGATTCTTGAGCTTGTCTGATCATAAATATGCATGAATTACGAAAGCTGCCGCATGATGCGGCAGCTTTTTGCGTCCCCTTTTTACCTTGACACAGATGCCGAATTGCCCTATTATTTATTAAGTAAGAGTTCGGAAAAATCACAGTTAACAGATTTTGACGGACCGGTTACACAGATTGAAAGGAGAAAGATATGGCATTAGTAACAACAACTGAAATGTTCAAAAAAGCTTACGATGGCGGCTATGCAATTGGTGCGTTCAACGTAAACAACATGGAGATCGTTCAGGGTATCACAGAGGCAGCCGGCGAGCTGAACAGCCCGGTTATTCTTCAGGTTTCCAAGGGTGCCCGTGCATATGCAAACCATAAATACCTTGTAAAGATGGTAGAGGCTGCAGTTGAAGAGAATCCGCAGATTCCGATCGCACTTCATCTTGACCACGGCGACAGCTTTGAGCTCTGCAAATCCTGTATCGACGGCGGATTCACTTCTGTTATGATCGATGCTTCCTCCAAATCATTCGAGGACAACATTGCGCTGACAAAGCAGGTTGTTGAATATGCACATGACCACGGCGTAGTAGTCGAGGCTGAGCTGGGAACACTTGCAGGCGTTGAGGATGAGGTTGTTGTTGAAGCCGGCAAAGAGAGCTACACACGTCCGGAAGAAGTTGAGGAATTCGTTGACAGAACAGGATGCGACTCTCTCGCAATCGCAATCGGAACCTCTCACGGTGCATACAAGTTCACACCGGCACAGTGCACACGCAATGCTGACGGTATCCTTGTTCCGCCGCCACTGCGTTTCGACGTTCTCGAAGAGTGCATCAAGAGACTGCCGGGATTCCCGATCGTTCTGCACGGATCTTCTTCCGTACCGCAGGAATTCGTAAAGATCGTTAACACCTACGGCGGAAATATGCCTGATGCTATCGGTATTCCGGAGGAAGAGCTTCGTCACGCTGCTGAGCTTGCAGTCTGCAAGATCAACATCGACTCCGATATCCGTCTTGCTATGACAGCTACCATTCGTAAGTACATGGCTGAGCATCCGGATCATTTCGATCCCCGCCAGTATCTGAAGCCGGCACGTCAGGCTGTTAAGGATATGGTTGCGCATAAGATCCAGAACGTACTTGGTTCCAACGGAAAAGCATGATCTGACAGCTTGTCTGTTACCAGGATCTGAATGAAGTCAGGTGCTGCACACGATAGTGTGCAGCACTTTTTTATGTAGCGGGAAATTCGGCAAAGTTTCTATTGTAACCTGACCGGTAAACATGTAGAATGTAATTTGTCATTTCATGCGAACTTTCAGGAGAGTGTAATGATGAAGAAAAAAATGCTTCTTGTTTACAACCCGCGCTCCGGGACAGGCGCGATCCGCTATAAACTATTTGACATTATCGAAATTTTCACAAAAGCGGGATATGATGTGCTGGCCCATCCGACACAGGAGACACAGGATGCGAACCGCACGGTGATCCAGTATGCCTCGCGCATGGATATGGTGGTCTGCTGCGGCGGTGACGGAACGCTGGATGAAGTGGTCAATGGACTGATGATGGCGAGACCGAATATGCCGATCGGTTATATTCCGACCGGCAGCACCAATGATTTTGCGTCGAGCCTCGGCATTTCCAAGGATCAGATTATCGCGGCAGAAGACATTGTGCAGGGAAGAGTGCACTGCTGTGACATTGGAAAGTTTAATTACAGGACGTTTGTATACATTGCAGCATTCGGCCTGTTTACAGATGTTGCCTATGAGACGGATCAGAATCTGAAGAATCTGCTCGGGCACGGCGCTTATCTGCTGGAGGCAGGCAAGCGGATCTTTAATGTTCCGAAATACAAACTGCAGATCGAGTCGGATGAGATTCAGCTGGAAGATGAGTTTGTATACGGGATGATTACCAATGCGACGTCCGTTGGCGGTATGCGGAATCTTCCGGGACTTGATATTGATCTGGCAGACGGGCTGTTTGAGGTGCGTCTGGTCTATCCGCCGAAGAATCCGATTGAACTGTCAGAGATTCTGACCACACTGCTGAATCCGAAACTGAACTCGGAACATGTCCTTTCTTTTAAGACAAGGAATATCAGGATTTCATGTGATGAGCCGCTGGCGTGGACGCTGGACGGTGAATTCGGCGGGGAACACCAGTACTCTGAAATAACAAACATGAACAAAGCGCTTCATATTGTATTAAATGATGCGGAAACACAGGCATAAATCAGACAGGAATCGGGCGCATCCGCAATCGATTCGGAAAAAGGAGCAACACAATGAGCAACTATATCAATGTGGCTGAAATATTCGGTGAGAACGTTTTCAATGACACGGTCATGCAGGAACGTCTTCCGAAGAAAGTATATGTGAAGCTGAAAAAAATCATCAACGAAGGCGGAGATCTTGATCTTGCCACGGCAGACGTGATTGCCCATGAGATGAAAGAGTGGGCGATTGAAAAAGGTGCAACACACTATACGCACTGGTTCCAGCCCCTGACAGGTGTTACTGCGGAGAAACATGATTCCTTTATTACCTCGCCGCTGGAGAACGGAAAGGTACTGATGGCCTTTTCCGGAAAAGAGCTGATCAAGGGCGAGCCGGATGCCTCCTCCTTCCCGTCGGGCGGTCTGCGCGCGACTTTTGAGGCGCGCGGGTATACGGCGTGGGATTCCACCTCACCGGCGTTTGTGCGCCAGGATGCAGGTGGTGCGACGCTCTGTATTCCGACGGCGTTCTGCTCCTATAACGGAGAGGCACTTGACCAGAAGACACCGCTGCTGCGTTCGATGGAGGCGATCAATAAGGAAGCACTCCGTGTGATCCGTCTGTTTGGAAATACGACCTCCAGAAAAGTCATTCCGATGGTCGGCGCGGAACAGGAATATTTCCTGATTGATGCGGCGGACTTTCAGAAGCGCAAGGATCTGATCTATACCGGCCGGACCTTGTTCGGCTGCAGCCCGGCCAAGGGACAGGAGATGAATGACCACTATTTTGGTGTCATCCGTCAGAATGTCGCCGCCTTTATGAAAGATGTCAATGAAGAGCTCTGGAAAATGGGTGTTACATCGAAGACAGAGCACAATGAGGTTGCGCCGTCACAGCACGAGATTGCCTGCATCTATACACAGGCAAATCAGGCGGTGGATGCGAACCAGATTGTCATGAATACATTAAAGCGTGTCGCAACCCGGCACGGTCTGAAATGTCTGCTTCATGAGAAGCCGTTTGCAGGTGTCAATGGATCCGGCAAGCATAACAACTGGTCACTGGCAACCGATGACGGGATTAATCTGCTGGAACCCGGCGTAACGCCGCACGAGAATGTCCAGTTCCTGTTTGTGCTTTCCTGCATTATCAAAGCGGTTGATGAGCATGCGGGACTGTTAAGGGAATCGGCAGCAGACCCCGGCAATGATCACAGACTGGGTGCGGATGAGGCACCGCCGGCAATTATTTCGATTTATCTGGGAAATCAGCTGGACGATGTGGTACAGCAGCTTGTGGATACGGGAAATGCAACCAGCAGCCCGCGCGGCTCCATGCTGCAGACAGGCGTCAGCAGTCTGCCGGAATTCATGAAGGATACCGCAGACCGCAACAGAACCTCACCCTTTGCATTTACCGGCAATAAATTCGAATTCCGTATGCTCGGTTCCAGAGATTCGGTCGCATCGCCGAACGTGGTTCTGAATGCCATCATGGCGGAAGCGTTTGCAGATGCGTGTGATGAACTGGAACAGGCAGAGAATTTTGATGAAGCGGTTCATGACATGATCAAGCGGAACTTCACGGAGCATCACCGCGTGATCTTTAACGGCAACGGCTATTCAGAGGCATGGGTGGAGGAAGCCGCAAGACGCGGCCTGCCGAATATTGCATCGACAGTCTACTCGATTTCAGAGCTGACGGCACCATCCAGCGTGCGCATGTTCGAGCGGTTCCATATCTTTACAGAGGCAGAACTGCAGTCCCGTGCGGAAGTCAAGTATGAGAATTACGCGAAGACGGTCAGTATCGAAGCAAAGACCATGATTACCATGGCCAGAAAGCAGATGATCCCGGCGGCGATCCGCTATGCGAAATTCCTTGCAGAGACCGTCAATGCAGTGCGTGAGACCGGGTATTCTGATGTGTCTGTGGAAATGGATATGCTCTCCAGAACCATGGAACTGATCAAAGAGGCGAACGAGGCGCTGCAGGTCCTGACAGATGCGGAAGATGCGGCATCGAAAATGCCCGAGGGAAAAGAGAAGGGCTGCTTCTATTATGACGTCGTTTCGCCTTCGATGAAAGACCTGCGTGCGCCGATTGACATGCTCGAGTCGATTGTCGATAAGAGCTACTGGCCGCTTCCGTCTTACGTCGATATGCTGAATGAAGTCTGATGCGTATTATGTCAGGATACAGGTAACAGCGGGGGAGCACTTCCTATGACAGAACAGATTCAGATCGGACAATTTCATATTGATTATCTGGAACTGGATCAGATCCTGATTCGCCTGGAGGAGATGCTCCAGAATGATTATCTGAATACAGTTGCGCTGCTGACGCGTCATCTGCTTCTGGAGGCCTCTGTTTCAGAAGAAAAGGCAGATTATCTGAAGCGGATTGATCTCGGAATCCTTGACGAAGTCCAGCTTCTGGAAGCTGCCGGCATCCGGGAGGGGCGTGTCCTGGAGGAAGTCAGTGACAGAATTGTTATGGACCGGGTGTTCTGGCAGTTTGTCAAACGCGGGCTCTCTGTCTATCTGCTTTCAGATTCCGAGCAGGGCGGCGCGCAGCTGGAGGGATTCCTGACGGACCGTTATCCCGGCATTAAAATTGTCGGAGAGACGCGGAAAGCACCGGCATCCCAGGCCGAGACGGACCGGCTTCTGAATGCGGTCAACGGACTGTTTCCCGACCTGATTATCAGCGGGCTGGACGGCAGTCAGCAGGATGCGTTCATGGTACAGCATCAGACAAAAGTTGTAGGGAAAATCTGGTGGTCCTTCAGTGAATCACCCTTTCTGCAGGAGGCTTCCGGCATCAGGCGCGGATTTCTGGAAAGCTGGCGCATGAAGCGCGCATTCCAAAAAACATTTATGTAAAAAAATACGGCTGTGACATCCGTCTTTCACGTATCAGTGTGTCTGCGGGGCGCATGTGCAATGCACATATGTAATGCTTCGGAACAGAGGACATATTATACAGGAGAAGATTTATGTCACAGTCCTTTTTTGTAAATTTAAGCGAAATCAATTTTGTGAATTTGTAAAAATACCAGAATTTTTGCTTTCATTTTTGTGCATTTTGTATTAAACTGTTTACAACAGTGTCGGAAGTGTTCGTATATGGGGGATGGCAGAAAGATGATTTCAAATCAGGTTTTACAAAACACCATAGATGGATTAAAGAATATTACAAAACTGGATTTTGCAATTTCAGATGTCGAGGGCAAATCTCTGGTCTCAACCCTGCAGAATCTTGAAATCAGCAAGGCAGAACTCCTGAGTTTTGCGCAGTCGCAGGCAGACGCCCAGACAATCCGGGATTATCAGTTTTTCAAGGTATACGACGAACTTCAGCTCGAGTATGTTCTGATCGTGCGGGGCGGGGATGAAGAAAGCCTGCTGCCCGGCAAACTGGCGGCATTCCAGCTGCAGAGTCTGCTGACTGCTTATAAAGAACGGTTTGACAAGGATAATTTCATCAAGAACCTGCTGCTGGACAATCTTCTGCTGGTTGATATCTACAACCGCGCCAAGAAGCTGCATATCAATGCGAATTCCAGACGGGTGGTGTTCATCCTGGAGAGCGGCACAGAGAAGAACCAGGGTACGGTTGACAATGTCAGGATGCTTCTGGGAAACCGCTCCAACGATTTCATCACGGCAATTGACGAGAAAAGCATCATTGTCGTTAAAGAACTGGAGGAAAATGTCTCGTACAAAGAGACGGAGCGGATCGCGGCGCAGATTCTCGATGCGGCCGGAAGAGATGCCGACGGAGAGGTCCATGTTGCCTACGGAACGATCGTCAATGAGCTCAAAGAAGTATCGAGATCCTACAAAGAAGCGCGCATGGCACTGGACGTCGGGAAGATTTTCTTTGACAAACGGGATATTATAGCGTATAGTTCACTGGGTATTGGAAGGCTGATCTATCAGCTTCCGATTCCGCTGTGCAAAATGTTTATCAAAGAGATTTTTGCCAACAAGTCACCTGACGAATTTGATGAAGAAACCCTCACAACAATCAATAAATTCTTCGAGAATAATCTGAATGTCTCGGAGACTTCGCGTCAGTTGTATATCCACAGAAATACACTCGTATACAGACTGGATAAACTGCAGAAGAGCACAGGACTGGATCTGCGTGTATTTGAGGATGCAATCACGTTCAAGATTGCGCTGATGGTCGTCAAATATATGAAGTATATGGAGACACTGGATTATTGAGATCAGCAGATTGACAGACAAGGGGTTTCGGGGAGGATCACAATGATTACGTTAACGAATGTCAGTAAATACTATGACAAGAGCCGCAGGCCGGCGCTTGACAATGTATCATTACACATTGACAAAGGGGAATTCGTTTTCGTTGTCGGCAACAGCGGATCCGGCAAGACAACGCTGGTTCGGCTCCTGCTCAAGGAGATCGAGGCATCATCAGGATCCATCGTTGTAAATGGCAGCGAACTCACGAAAATGCGGCGCAGAAAGGTGCCGAAATACAGACGCGGTGTTGGCGTTGTTTTCCAGGATTTCCGGCTTCTGCGTGACCGGAATATTTTCGAGAATGTGGCGTTTGCACAGCGTGTAATCGAGAAACCGAACCGTGTAATCAAGAAAAATGTGCCGGAAGTCCTGACACTGGTCGGACTTGCGGACAAATACCGTTCCCGTCCGCGGCAGCTCTCCGGTGGTGAGCAGCAGCGTGTAGCGCTCGCGCGGGCACTCGTGAACAGACCTGCAATCCTGCTGGCGGATGAGCCGACAGGAAACCTGGATCCGAAGAACTCCCAGGAGATTATGAAGCTTCTGGAAGAGATTAACGCGCGCGGAACGACGGTCCTTGTTGTGACACATAACAAGGAAATCGTCAACACGATGAAAAAGCGGGTCATCCGTCTGCGCAAGGGTGTGATCACCAGCGACGAGAAGGAAGGTGTATACATTGAGGATTAGTACGGTCGGCTACAGTGCCAGACAGGGAATTAAGAATATCGGCAGAAATAAAATGTTTTCTGCAGCATCCATTGCGACGATGGCGGCAACCATTTTTATTTTCAGCCTGTTCTTTTCGATTATTCTGAACATCACCTATGTGCTTCGGAATGTTGAGACAAACGTGGGAATCACCGTGTTCTTTGATGAGGGTCTGGATCAGGCGTCGATCAACCGGATCGGCGAACAGATCAAGGGACAGAATTCGGTCAAGAGCTGTACCTATATCTCGGCAGATGAGGCCTGGGAGAAGTTCTCGGCAGATTATTTTGAAGGACATGAAGATGCGGCGGAAGGATTCCGGGACAACCAGGACAATCCGCTTGCGAATTCTGCACATTACGAAGTATTTGTCAATAAGATTGAGCAGCAGGAGGAGCTGGTTGCCTATATCCAGGAACTGGATGGTGTCAGAAGCGTCAACCAGTCCCAGCAGGCGACAAGGACGCTGTCATCGCTGAACCGGCTGATTATGATTGTATCACTGGTGATTATTGTGATTCTGCTTGCGGTATCAATCTTCCTGATCAGCAACACCGTATCGGTCGGTATATCCGTCCGAAAGGAAGAGATCGCGATTATGAAACTGATCGGTGCGACGAACAGCTTCATAAGGCTGCCGTTTGTGCTGGAGGGTATCATTGTCGGCCTGATCGGCGCTGCGATCCCGCTTGCAATCTGGTATTTCCTGTACAACAAGGCAATTCAGTATGTGCTGAGTAAATTTACGATTCTGGGTGATTTCATGAACGGCCTTCTGGGCGTTAATCAGGTGTTCAGACTGCTGCTTCCGGTCAGCATATTGCTGGCGCTTGTCATCGGTCTGATCGGAAGTATGGTAACAATCCGCAAGCATCTGAAAGTATAAGGATTATAAAGAACCGGATGAATAAACGAGATAAAACAAAATGGTTCATCGGTGGTGCGGCTGTCGCTTTACTGGCAGCCGCACTGCTTTATTTTGGGTATATGTTGATTCCGGACGGACTGCGTCCCGCTGCACCCGATTCGCTGCAGGCACTCAAGAAGACAAAGCAGATCGAGCGGGTGATTGACCGGTATTATCTCGGGGAAAAGGATTCGCTGACGCAGACGGAAATGATGTATACCGGACTGGTTGCGGGTCTGGAGGATCCCTATTCCAGATATTATACGGCGGAACAGTACCAGGAGCTGAAAAACCAGCGCGCCGGGGAATATACCGGAATCGGCATTACCATTGCGCAGCAGGCGGCGGACGGTGAGATTATGATTCTGGATGTACAGGCTGAGTCGCCTGCAGACCGCGCGGGACTGAAGGCGGAAGATATTCTGGTCAGTGTCGCCGGAAAAGATGTGTCCGGCATGACGACAAGTGACGTCGTCAGCCTGATCCGTGAAAACGACGGGAAAGAGATCCAGGTTACCGTTCTGCGCGGTCAGGAACAGGATCCTGTCACAGTAAATGTGACACCCGGCACCGTGGAATCGGTTACCGTTACAGGAGAGATGACAGAGAATCACACCGGACTGATCCGCATCAGCCGCTTTGCGGGTGTTACGGCAGAACAATATCGGCAGACGTATGACGATCTTAAGAAGCAGGGCATGGAAAAGATGATTCTGGACCTGCGCGGCAACGGCGGCGGTCTCGTGGAAAGTGCCTGCAGCATAGCGGAGACGATCCTGCCGGAAGGCGTCATTGTCTATGAAGAAGACCGCAGAGGAAACCGCAGGGACCACAACGGGAAGGGCGCAGAAGATTTTGATCTGCCGCTCGCTGTTCTGGTGGATGAAAATACGGCCAGCGCCGCGGAAATCCTGACAGGTGCCATACAGGATTACGGCATCGGGACAGTCGTCGGGACCAAAACCTATGGAAAGGGGATCGTACAGAACCTGTTTCACTTAAGCGACGGCTCTGTCATCCAGCTGACCGTGACACACTACTATACGCCAAAAGGCAATGATATTCACGAGAAAGGGATCACGCCGGATCTCGTTGTGGAGGCTTCCGATGCGGATGATGAGAACGCGTCAGGCGGCGCGGACGATCCGCAGCTGCAGGCGGCACTGGAGGTGCTTAAAGGGTAATCGATTACCCGTGCAGCGCCTTCTTCAGCTCCAGCATCCGGTCGCGCAGCTCTGCAGCCATCTCAAAGTTAAGCTCGGCGGCAGCGGCCCGCATCTGCTTCTCAACCTGCTTAATCAGTTTTTCAAGCTCTTTGCGGGACATGGATTCGGGATCCTTCTCGAAGCGCGCTTCAGTGCGGGCCACTTCTTTGGAAATGGTTATAAGATCACGGACACCCTTCTGGATGGTCGTCGGTGTAATGCCGTGCTCTTTGTTGTAGGCCTCCTGTACGGCGCGTCTGCGCTCGGTCTCGCTGATTGCTCCTTTCATGGAGTCGGTCATGGTATCTGCGTACATGATGACATGGCCTTCCGCGTTTCTGGCAGCGCGGCCGATGGTCTGGATCAGGGAAGTTTCTGAACGGAGGAAGCCTTCCTTGTCTGCATCGAGAATCGCAACAAGTGTGATCTCCGGAATATCGAGACCTTCACGGAGCAGATTGATT
This sequence comes from Eubacterium sp., assembly GCA_017459675.1. GTDB lineage: Bacteria > Bacillota > Clostridia > Lachnospirales > Lachnospiraceae > CADBRN01. Next base: position 3,621 of record JAFUCM010000156.1, on the reverse strand, counting down.
CCGACGAGTACATCAAAAACATCCAGGCGCATATTCCGGATAATGCCGGTTCGCTCCAGTGCGTCGATATCAGAGTGCAGGTATTCCACGCGGATGCCTGCTTCTTTCATGTAATCGGTCAGATCTTCGGCCATCCGCTTGGTCAGTGTGGTAACGAGTACCTTGTTGTTTTTTTCTGTTTCTTTGCGGATTTCACCGATCAGATCGTCAATCTGTCCTTCGACCGGACGCACTTCGACCTTCGGGTCCAGCAGGCCTGTCGGCCGGATGATCTGTTCTGCCCGCAGGAGTTCATGTTCTGCCTCGTATTCTGCAGGTGTTGCGGAAACAAAGAGGAGCTGGTTGATCTTGTTTTCAAACTCCTGAAACTGCAGGGGACGGTTGTCCAGGGCAGAGGGCAGGCGGAACCCGTAGTCCACAAGTGTGGTTTTGCGGGAGCGGTCGCCGCGGTACATGGCACCGATCTGCGGAACGGTCTTATGGGACTCGTCTATGATCAGGAGAAAATCCTCCGGGAAGAAATCCATCAGCGTGTAGGGCGGCTGTCCCGGCTCCAGACCCGACAGATGGCGGGAGTAGTTTTCGATTCCGGAGCAGACGCCGGTTTCCCGCAGCATTTCAATATCGAAATTTGTCCGCTCCTCAATCCGCTGCGCTTCCAGAAGCCGGTCATTCTGCTTAAAGAACTGTATCCGCTCAGCCAGCTCCGCCTCAATCTCTTTTGTCGCGCGCAGAATGGTTTCTGCCGGCATGACATAGTGCGAAGCCGGCGGGATATGGATAAACTTGAGATCCCGGCTGATCTCACCGGTCAGCAGATTGATTTCAGAGAGCCGGTCAATCTCATCGCCGAAAAACTCCACGCGGATCGCAATGTCACTTTCATTTGCAGGGACAATCTCAACCGTATCGCCGTGTACCCGGAACGTTCCGCGGTGGAAATCAATCTCATTGCGCTCATACTGAATATCGATCAGTTCGTGGATCAGATCATCCCGGTCCTTCTGCATCCCTTCCCGCAGCGGTATGATCATGAACTCATAATCTTTCGGACTGCCGAGTCCGTAGATGCAGGACACACTTGAGACAACAATCACATCCCGGCGTTCAATCAGCGCGGAAGTCGCTGCGAGCCGCAGCTTGTCGATATCCTCGTTGCGGGAGGAATCCTTGGCAATATAGGTATCAGAAGAAGGCACATAGGCCTCCGGCTGATAGTAATCATAGTAAGAAACAAAATACTCCACCGCATTTTCCGGGAAGAATTCCTTAAACTCACTGTACAGCTGGGCAGCCAGCGTCTTATTGTGTGCAATTACCAGGGTCGGCATCTGCAGCTGTTCAATCACGTTGGCCATCGTAAATGTCTTGCCCGAACCAGTCGAACCGAGCAGTGTCTGAAACTGATTGCCTGCGCGGAATCCTTCCACAAGTTCACGAATCGCCTGCGGCTGATCCCCCGTCGGCTGATATTCTGCATGTAATTTAAAATCCGGCATTTCTTATATCCCTCCTGAGGGTTCGCGTTTTTATGTATTTACAGAGTTTGCCGGGATGTTCAATCTTCAACACAGGATTCTCGTGACTTCAGTCATGAGAGGAATGTGCAAAAACAAACTTGTCTTCAACATGGGTTTAAAGCCTGTGATGAATTGCTGTGGGTAAACATCCACTGTTTTCATAAATGAATATATACCATCATACACGAAACCAGTTGAAACGTTTATGGTATTTATTTACAAATGCGTCCCTCTGGAATATAATATACTTGTTGAGGTTTACTATATCAACTTTTATTGTACAGAGAAAGGATGCAGCATTTGGTATGAAAACTTTCGAAGGAAAAGCCATTTTTAAGGGAATTGCAATCGGAAACGTCCTGTTTTACGGAGCAAAAGAAGAAACCGTTACGCGTACAAGCATCACAGACGCAGCAGCAGAGGTAAAGCGTTTCGAGGATGCTAAGGAGAAAGCAATCGAGGACCTGAACAAACTGCACGATGAGGCAGTTGTGAAAGTCGGTGAGGAGAATGCTGCGATCTTCGAAGTGCATGCAATGCTGCTGGATGATGAGGATTTCAGCGATGCGGTTGTGAACGCCATTGAGACACAGATGGTAAATGCAGAATATGCAACGGCTGTTGCCGGCGAGAATTTTTCTAAAATGTTCGCTGAGATGGAAGATGATTACTTCCGCGCACGTGCAGCTGATATGAAGGATATTTCAGAACGTGTCGTCAATGTGCTTCTCGGTAAATCAGACGCGGCATCCTTCGACGAGCCGGTTATCATTGTGGCAGACGATCTGCTGCCGAGCCAGACGGTTCAGCTTGACAAGGACAAAGTCCTGGCATTTGTAACGGAAAAAGGTTCCTCAAATTCCCACACGGCGATTCTGGCCCGCACCATGAATATCCCGGCACTGATCGGTGTCCCGGTAGATGCATCATGGGACGGTAAGCAGGCAATTGTTGACGCGCACAACGGCATTTTCATTCTGGAGCCGGATGCGGACACGCTGAAGGAGAAGGAGGCAATCCGTCAGAAAGATGAAGAAGCGAAACGGCTTCTGCAGGAACTGAAGGGCAAACCGAACACATCGCTGGACGGAAAGACGATTAATCTGTATGCCAATATCGGAAGCCTCGGGGATGTCGGTTCCGTCCTCTCCAATGACGGTGGCGGCATCGGTCTCTTCCGCAGTGAGTTTATTTATCTGGGACGCGACAGTCTGCCGACAGAGGAAGAACAGTTCCAGGTATACCGTCAGGTCGCAGAGACGATGGCAGGCAAGAAGGTGATCATCCGCACGCTGGACATCGGTGCCGACAAGCAGGCTGATTATCTCGGCCTTGACAAAGAAGAAAACCCGGCACTCGGATTCCGCGCAATCCGTATCTGCCTGACAGACACCGCAATTTTCGAGGCACAGCTCCGGGCTATTTACCGCGCAAGTGCATACGGAACCGTCTCAATCATGTATCCGATGATCACATCGGTAGAAGAAGTCAAGACGATCAAGGAGATCTCTGCACGCGTCCGCGCGGATCTGAAGAAAGACGGCATTCCGATGGGCGAAGTGGAAGAAGGCATCATGATCGAGACGCCGGCGGCAGCGGTCATCAGTGACCTGCTGGCACAGGAAGTTGATTTCTTCAGCATCGGCACGAATGATCTTACACAGTATACACTTGCCATGGACCGTCAGAATGCAAAGCTGGAGAGCTTCTACAATCCGCATCATGAAGCAATTCTGCGCCTGATTGAACAGGTTGTTATCAACGGTCACAGGCACGACTGCTGGGTCGGCATCTGCGGAGAACTCGGTGCGGATACAGAACTGACAGAGCGCTTCCTGCAGATGGGAATCGACGAGCTGTCTGTATCGCCGTCGATGATTCTTCCGGTCAGAAAGCAGATCCGCAGCAGTGTTGCAAAGTGCGAATGAATTCGACAGAGGCACAAGAAGCAGTTTTATGAAAAATGAGGTAGCCAAGGAGGTAGCAAGATGAAGAACATCCTGTTTGTTGCATCGGAATGTGTTCCGTTTCTGAAAACAGGCGGTCTGGCTGATGTCGCAGGATCGCTTCCCAAATGTTTTCAGAAGGAATATTACGATGT
>JAFUCM010000155.1 GCA_017459675.1 Eubacterium sp. | reverse complement strand
TGAAGGAAGCAACATAAAAACTGCCCGACAGTAATACCGGGCAGAAAAAACTTTTATGTTTTTTGATTGTCTACTTGACGGGTCGCACACCAAAAACCAACACTTTCCGGCTCCTGGAGCATATGAGATTCGAACTCACGACCTCTACAATGCGAATGTAGCGCGCTCCCAACTGCGCCAATGCCCCGTACGTTTATAAATATATACGTATTTGCAGAATCTGTCAATTTTTTTGATCCCAATATAGTTTCACATTCTTTTCACGCTTTCCATCTTGACAATCCTTTCATGACGGTGTAATGTGACCCTTGTATCACTTCGGTGACTCCGAGTCACCGTTTTAAATGAGCGTCGTCGCTATTTCTTTCTATTGGGTACGAGGTGCATGATGTCCAATGCAGCAAAAAAAATCTTTTACAGTATTCTCGGCTGTTTTCTCTGCGGTGCCGCTGCCAACTGGGTCGCACTGGCAAATGGCTTTCCTGTGACCGGTGTCACGGGTCTGTGCATGACGATCGAAAAATTCACCGGGATCAACTACTCGCTCATTTATTATGCATTTTCTGTCGTGATCCTGATTATTTCATTTTTCCTGCTGAGCCGTGCGGAGTCAGCCAGTATTGTATTTCTTTCACTGCTGTTTCCGGCTGTTCTGTGGCTGATGAACCATTTCACGGTTGCCGTTATTTTTGAGGAAAAACTGATTGCAGCCGCTCTGATGGGGCTGTTAAATGGTGCCGGCACCGGATTTGTCCTGCGCGTCGGCTGGTCATTTGGCGGACTCGACACCATCACGAAGATCGTAAAGAAGCTCTTTTTTGCGAGTGCAGAGATGCGGACGGTCATGCTCTGCTGTGATGCATGTATTATGCTGATCATGCTTTCTGCTTTTTCGCTGGACGCCGTTGCCTATGCATTTGTCGGACAGCTGGTTGGCGTCAACAGCATGAACTTTGTCCTGTTTATGGGACCGAAGCTGTACGATATCCAGATCGTGGCGGACCGCTATGAAGAGATCCAGCAATATGTCGTAGACGTTCTGCACAAAACCTCCACCATTCATCCTGTCACAGGCGGATACACCGGCCGGATCAAGCAGGAAATCGACTGTGTCTGTACTTCCAGAGAATACCTGAAGCTGCGGGAATACCTGCTGGAAAAGGACATTGACTGCTTCCTGAAGGTCATGCCGATGATGCATGTCTTCGGACACAATAAAGATTTTGAAAAACTATCGGACGAGATCATGTGATTTCTAAAGCTTTTATAAACCTGCGTCAGAGCATTGACGCAGGTTTTTTCACATCCTATAATCACAGAAAAGATAACTATTAAGTTTCACTGGAGATGATATAACTTGAAAAACAGAGAGCAAACAATCTGCAAAGACATCCGGCGGCACGGACAGGACATTCTCCGTTCGGATCTGTTTCATCAGGCCGGGCACGAGACACATCATCTGCGAAGCTCTGTCTCCGACCATTCTCTGAATGTGTGTATTACCGGCGTACGGATCTGTCATTTTCTGCGGCATTTTGGCGTGCGGATGAACGAAAAAGATCTGATTCAGGCTTCCCTCTGTCACGATCTCGGCATGATTGGCAGAGAAGATAAATATGAGACGCGCCGTACTGCGTGGCGGTCACATGCGGATGAATCCGCCCGGCTTGCAAAAACGGTTGTCCCGGATATGAATGACGCTGTCAAATCCATGATTTCCACGCACATGTGGCCGGCTTCCGGCAAACGCCCGGAGACGAAAGAAGGCGCTGTTCTCACAATCGCAGATAAATACGCAAGTATCATGGACTGGGCCGGCGTGATTACAAAACGCCGCTATAAAGACAAAATAAAGAAGGAGATCCTCTGATCTCCTTCTTTTCTTATACTTTCAGCCTGTCGATCGCCCGGCACAGCTTCTTATGCTGTCAGCCCGTCGATTGCCCGGCACAGTTTCTCCTTCATCTCGTCGATCTGCGCCTCTGTGATGATCAGCGGTGGTGCAAGACGCAGGACATTGCCTTCAGCACTGATGGTCAGCAGACCTTCCTTATGAGCCGCAAGGATGATATCTCCTACTTTGCAGTCCGCATTAACAAGTAATCCCTGCAGGAATCCCTTGCCGCGGCGTCCCGAAAATACTGCCGGATACGCAGCTGCAATCTCATCCAGTTTCTGCTCAAGGTACGGAGCCGTCTGCTTAACATGCTCTACAATATTCTGTTCTTCATACAGATCAAATATGGTGCTGACCGCGCGCAGGGCAAACGGATTGCCGCCGTAGGTAGTGCCGTGATCGCCCGGCTTCAGGGAATTTTCGGCCAGCTTTTCATTTAATACAAATGCACCGACCGGAACACCGCAGCCAAGTGCTTTTGCGACCGTCGTAATGTCAGGTTTGATTCCGTATTCTTCATACGCGAACAGATAGCCGGTCCGGCCCATGCCGCACTGGATCTCGTCGAGGATCATGACGATATCTTTTTCATCACAGATCGCACGGATTCCTTTGATGAATTCTGCGTCTGCCGGGTAGATGCCGCCCTCACCCTGAAATGTCTCAAGAATGATTGCACATGTTTTGTCCGTGATCTGCTCTTTTACGCTCTCCAGATTGTTATATTCTGCAAATTTCACGCCGCCGATCAGCGGTTTGAACGGTGCCTGATACGCATCATTTCCGGTAACAGAAAGCGCGCCGAGGCTTCGGCCGTGGAAGGAATGCTTCATAGCGATGATTTCATGATCTGTGCTTCCGTCCTTCAGAAACGCGTATTTCCTGGCAGCCTTAATCGCACCCTCGATCGCCTCTGTTCCGCTGTTGGTAAAGAACGCTTTGGAGAGACCGGTTGCCTCAACCAGCTTTCTGGATGCCTCTGCCATCGGTACGTTGTAATAAAGATTGGATGTGTGCACGAGCTGATCGATCTGGTCTTTCAGAGCGGCGTTCAGCTTCTCATTGCCGTAACCGAGTGCATAAACAGCAATGCCGGCTGCAAAATCGAGATATTCTTTTCCGTCGGTATCATAAAGATACGCACCCTTTCCCTTTTCCAGTACCATCTGGAAGCGATTGTAGGTATGCAGCACGTACTGCTCTGACTGGTTGATGTATTCCTGTGTATTCATAATTGATTTCCTTTATTCTTTTTTGATAAACAGCTGCATTTCATCAGGCGTTCCACAGGACTGTCAGGACCGCTTGCCGAATTTCTCTTCCGTATCCGCCAAAATTGCCGTACCAATACCTTTGTTGGTATAAATCTCCAGCAGCAGGCAGTGCGGCACGCGTCCGTCCAGAATATGGACGCGGGATACACCGTTATTAATGGCCTTGATACATCCCTGCAGTTTCGGAATCATACCGCCGTCAACGATGCCCTCTGCAATCATTTCTTCACACTCTGAAACGGTCAGCTCCGGGGTCAGTGTCTCCGGATCATCTTTGTCGGTATAAACACCTTCGATGTCACTGAGAAATGCCAGCTTTTCAGCCTTCATCGCCTCTGCGATCGCGCTGGCCGCGTCATCTGCGTTGATATTGTAGGAATGGAAGGTTTCATCCACGCCGATCGGGCATACGATCGGCAGAAAGTCTTTGTCCAGAAGATCCCAGAGAATCTTTGTGTCAACTGCCTTTATATCACCGACATAGCCGATGCTCTGTCCGTCAACCAGCTTCTGATTCACCTGCAGCAGATTTCCGTCTTTGCCGCTGATGCCGACAGCGCGCACGCCGAGACGCTCCACAAGGCTGACCAGCTCTTTATTGACTTTATTCAGGACCATCTCCGCCACTTCAATCGTATCCTCATCTGTCACGCGGAATCCGCCGACAAACTTCGGTTCTCCGCCAACCTTGCCGACCCATTTGGATATTTCCTTCCCGCCGCCGTGTACGATAATCGGCTTGAATCCACAGAGCTTCAGCAGGACGACATCCTTGATGACATCCTCCTTCAGACCCTGGTCCAGCATCGCGCTGCCGCCGTATTTTACGACAATGACCTTGCGGTTGAACCGCTGTATATAGGGGAGGGCTTCGATCAGCACCTCTGCTTTTTCAAGATATTTCTGGTTGACCATTTGTTTGCTGCTCCTTTTATTATGGTACTGCTGTTATTTTGCTGCTGTTGTTTTTGTTATTATTTGATGATACTGCTATTATTCCTGTTTATGTCCATTTCAGGATCTGTAATCCGCATTGATGGAGACATATTCATGCGTCAGATCACAGCCCCATGCGGTCGCCTCGCCGTCTCCCTGATGCATATCTGCGATCGCTGTCACTTCCGGCTCGGAGAGGATCTTTGTCGCCTCTTCCTCACTGTAATCTGCTGCACTGCCGTTTTCGAAGATCTTGACCGTTCCGGCTGCACTCGTCAGCCAGAGCTCCACCTGATCGGGATCAAATTCGATGCCCGCATAACCGAGCGCACACATGATTCGGCCCCAGTTCGCATCGTGACCGTAAATTGCAGCTTTGGTCAGGCTGGATGTGACGACGGATTTTGCAAGTGTCACCGCTGAAGCCTTATCTGCTGCGCCCTTAACCGTCACCTCAAAAAGTGCGGTTGCGCCTTCACCATCAGATGCTATTTTTCTTGCAAGCTGGCGGTTGATCTCGAAAAGTGCTTCGCAGAACGCCTGATAATCTGTATTTTCTTCAGTGATCTCATCGTTGCCTGCCATGCCGTTCGCCAGCAGCAAGACGGTATCATTTGTGGAAGTATCTCCGTCAACCGAAACCATGTTGTAGGTGTCAACCACGACCGCTGACAGTGCTTTCTGCAGCATTTCCTGAGAAATTGCCGCATCCGTTGTCAGGAAGGAAAGCATGGTGCACATATTTGGATGAATCATGCCGGAACCCTTGCACATGCCGCCGATGGAAACCGTCTTGCCGCCAATTTCCACCTGAATACCAACTTCCTTCGGTACGGTGTCGGTTGTCATGATCGCCTGTGCGGCAAGATGAGCGCTCTCCTCCGACGGAGAAAGTTCTGGAATCATCATCTCAACACCTGCGCTGATCTTGTCTACCGGAATCTGCATGCCGATGACGCCGGTCGAAGCGACAAGAATATCATCGGTTGTGACTGGAGCCGCTGCCTCGTTGGCTGCATTCAGTGCGTTGGCCGCTGCCTCAGCTGATTTCCTGCAGCAGTCCATTCCCTCCTGTCCGGTCGCCGCATTTGCGATGCCGCTGTTGCAGATCACCGCGCGGGCCGTTCCGCAGTCATATACAATATGCTGGTCCCATTTGACCGGCGCTGCTTTCACCTGGTTGGTTGTAAACGTTCCTGCAACCTTACATGGTGCTTCACTGTAGATCATCGCCATATCCAGGCGGTTCTGATATTTGATGCCGGCCTGCGCTGCCGCAGCCTTGAATCCTGCCGGCAGGGTTACGCCTGTTTTATTTGTAGACATTGTTTGATCCTCTTTCCTTATGCTGTTGTTGAAACGTCCCTTTTGACTCATTACGGGAACAGCGGCGGCATTTCCAGGCCGCAGGTTTCCGGCAGACCAAATGCAAGGTTCATGTTCTGTACTGCCTGGCCGGCCGCACCTTTGACAAGATTATCAAGCGCACCCATCACGATGACTCTGTGTGTGCGCGGGTCGATGCGGAAGCCGATGTCCACATAGTTACTGCCTTCAACCCAGCGGGTTTCTGCTGTCACGCTGTCATCCAGAAGGCGGATGAATGGCTCGTCGCCATAGTATTTTTTATAAACCGCATGGATCTGATCCGCAGTCGGCAGGCCTGCATCTCCATTCTGTCCCTTCAGCGATGCATATGCAGTCACGAGAATGCCGCGGTTCATCGGCACCAGGTGCGGCGTAAAATTCAGCGTCAGCGGATGTCCTGCCGCGTAGCCGAGCTGCTCTTCAATCTCAGGTGTATGACGGTGATTTGTCACACCGTAGGCCTTGATATTTTCATTCACTTCACAATACAGGTTTGCCACTTTCGCACCTCTGCCTGCGCCGGATGTTCCGGACTTTGCATCGATAATGATGGTATCCGGATCAATCAGCCCCTCTTTTACCAGCGGATAGAGGCTCAGGATCGAGCAGGTTGTGTAGCAGCCCGGGTTCGCAATCAGGCGTGCTTTCTTCACATCCTCCCGGTTGATCTCACAGAGACCATAGACTGCCTCATCGAGGTACTGCGGCGCTGCGTGATCAATCTTATACCACTCCTCGTAAACAGATACATCCTTCAATCTGAAATCCGCCGAGAGATCAATGATCTTGCATCGGCTTAAAATATCATCATTCACAAGCGATGCGCACAGTCCCTGCGGTGTTGCGGTAAAGATCACGTCCGCTTCATGACTGAGTGCTTCAAGATTATCGTCGCTGCAGACGTTATCAACCAGCTTCAGAAAATTGCCGTACTGTCTGGCAAAAGGCTGATCAACGTAACTTCTGGATCCATACCAGACAACTTCAACTTCCGGATGTGCCAGTAAAATCCTGACGAGTTCTGCGCCGGCATAACCTGTCGCGCCGATAATTCCTGCTCTGATCATTGTAAACTCCTTTTATTATGAAAAAACCATGTCCACACCTTCAGACAAATCTGCGATATGGACAGCCATTTTGACCCTCGTACCATCATAATCCCTTCTTATAGGAATGTAAAGTGTCAATCCTCACAAAACACAATGCATATTTATTCGCATATTGTGAATTTTTATTCATATTTATGCATATTATCATGTTTTTATGCATGTTTCAACAAAAAAATACATTCCGCCTTGCATTCCTGATACAGTTGCGTTATGATAGATGGCGTACTGCAGGTCAGGAACCGCATCAGTGCCGGTTCGATTGTACCGGAACCGCACAATTGCCGCTTCTCCGGGACATGAGGTACAAAATTGTAAATTCTCATTTTAAATAATGATAGAGATGGAGGACACCAAAATGAACGAACAAGTTGTACTTGCTTATTCCGGCGGACTGGATACCACAGCGATCATCCCGTGGCTGAAAGAGAACTTCGGATATGATGTAATCTGCGCATGTGTCGACTGCGGCCAGGGCAATGAGCTGGACGGCCTCGAGGAGCGCGCAAAGGCATCCGGTGCCGAAAAGCTTTACATTCTGGATGTTACCGACGAATTCTGTGATGATTTCATCATGCCGTGCGTAAAAGCAGGTGCTGTTTACGAGCATAAGTATCTGCTGGGAACTTCCATGGCACGTCCGGTCATCGCAAAGGCACTGGTCGATGTTGCCCGCAAGGAAGGCGCTACTGCAATCTGCCACGGCGCTACCGGCAAAGGAAATGACCAGATCCGCTTCGAGCTCGGCATCAAGGCACTGGCACCTGATCTGAAGATCATCGCTCCGTGGCGCATGCCGGAAGTATGGAATATGAATTCCCGTGAGGAAGAGGTCGAGTACTGCAAGGCTCATGGCATTGATCTTCCGTTCTCTATGGGCAAGGGCTACAGCCGTGACCGCAACCTGTGGCACATCAGCCACGAGGGTCTGGAGCTGGAAGAGCCGGAAAATGCTCCGAATTACGATGAGCTGCTTGTTCTGGGTGTCACCCCGCAGCAGGCACCGGATGAAGAGACCGAAGTCACGATGACATTTGAGGCCGGCGTTCCGAAGACACTGAACGGCAAGGCTATGAAAGTCTCCGAGATCATCGCAGAGCTGAACGAGCTGGGCGGCAAGAACGGCATCGGCATCATCGACATCGTCGAGAACCGCGTTGTCGGCATGAAATCCCGCGGCGTCTATGAGACCCCCGGCGGAACCATCCTCATGGAGGCACACGACCAGCTTGAAGAGCTGATCCTTGACCGTGAGACCATGGAAATGAAGAAGAAACTGGGCAGCCAGTTTGCACAGATTGTATACGAAGGAAAATGGTTCACACCGCTGCGCGAGGCAATCCAGGCATTTGTTGACTCCACACAGCAGTATGTTACCGGCGAAGTGAAGTTCAAACTGTACAAGGGCAACATCATCAAAGCTGGAACATCCTCACCGTACAGCCTGTACAATGAGTCTCTCGCATCCTTCACAACAGGCGATCTGTACGATCACCAGGATGCATCCGGATTTATCACACTGTTCGGACTGCCGCTGAAGATTCGTGCAATGAAGATGGCTGAGGTCGAGAAATAAATATCATCAAAGTTTGATTGACGGGATGTCGTTTTTTACGGCATCCCGTTTTATTTTATGATATACTGCAATTAATAATATCATATTCTTACGAGGAGGTAACGAAATGAAATTTTACAGATGTGCAAAATGTGGGAAAATCATCGGCATGATCCAGAGCAGTCCATGTCCGACCATGTGCTGCGGCGAAGCTATGGAAGCGCTGGAAGCGAACACAACGGATGCTGCACAGGAAAAGCATGTACCGGTTATCACCATCGACGGCAATATAATTACAGTAGAAGTAGGGTCAGCTGCACACCCGATGCTTGCTGAACACTACATTCAGTGGATCGCGCTGGAGACCAAAGAAGGCATGCAGCGCAAGGAACTTGCGCCGGAAGCTGCACCGAAGGCTGTATTTGCACTTGCTGACGGCGATGCCGCAGTC
>JAFUCM010000154.1 GCA_017459675.1 Eubacterium sp. | reverse complement strand
TGAATTGCATGTCCGCATTCATGTGCCGCAACACCGATGGCCGCAAGTGATCGCTGTGAATAGACCGCATCTGAAAGATTTACAACTTTTGTGCGGGGATCATAGTGATCTGTCAGACTTCCCGAAACATGCTCCACCCGCACATTGTACAGTCCTTCACTCTCCAGGATCCGCTGTGCCGCCATCGCCCCGGTCAGGCCGCAGGCGCTGGCGATTCTGCTGTATTTGTTGAATGTTGAACGCATCCGGGTCTGCACGATCATCGTGAAGATCAGCGCAATTATAACAAGTATATAGGTCGGATCCAGACCCAGCATCAATCCATATCCCATTCCCATAACATCCTCCATTTCCGTGCGCGGTGCGTGTGGCACTTGTGCCTCGCGGTGCGCGCGCGACTCCCTGTTTCCGTGCACGGTGTATTATGAAAACACTACTTCAATACAGTCCCCACTTCCAGATGGTATCCGCGCAGGAATGCGCCTGCATCCATACGCTTTTTGCCTGCAATCTGAAGCTCGCAGATCTGCAGCACTCCCTTTCCGGTCCGGACGGAAAATCCTTTCTGATCTACCTGAATAACCGTTCCCGGCATCTGCCCGCCGGACGCTTCCGCACACTCTGCATCCGCATCTCCGGCCACGCGCGCCGACCAGATCTTCATCATTTTCCCGTCCAGCTCAGTATATGCTGACGGCCAGGGATTCAGCCCGCGGATCAGGCGCTCAATCTGAACGGCTGATGCCGACCAGTCGATCTTCCCGTCCTCTTTGCGGATCATCCTTGCATATGGCGTCGGACTTTCTGCCGGCTGTGCAGCCGGTTCCACATCGCCGGCCGCGATCTTTTCGAGTGTATCCACAAGAAGCGCTGCGCCGGCTTTACTGAGCCGGTCAAACAGGGATCCGCCGGTCTCATCCGGCTGTAGACGCACTTCAGTTCTGGCCAGCATATCTCCGGTATCCAGTCCCTCGTCCATCTGCATGATTGTGACGCCCGAAACTTCTCTGCCGTCAATGACCGCCCACTGAATCGGCGCCGCACCCCTGTAATCCGGAAGCAGCGATGCATGCACATTGATGCAGCCGAACCGCGGCAGCTCCAGAATCTCTTTCGGTATGATTTTCCCGTAAGCGGCGACGATGATAATATCCGGCGACAATTTCTGCAGCCGACAGAGCAATTCTGCATTCCCGCGTACCCGGTGCGGCTGCAGAACCGGGATTTCATGTTCCACTGCCACCTGTTTCACGGCACACATCTGTACCCGGCCGCCCCTTCCGACAGGTTTATCTTCTCCGGTGACTGCGGCCGCCACATCGTGGCCTGCTGCAATGACAGCCTCCAGACTTCCTGCCGCAAAATCCGGTGTTCCCATAAACACAATTCTCACGCGTCTGTATCCTCCGCTTCTTCCATAAGCTCTTCAACATCCCGGACCGGTCCTTCTACATGAGAAGTATAAAGAATCCCGTCCAGATGGTCATTTTCATGGCAGACAGCTCTGGCAAGCAGGTCCTCTGCTTCCAGAACAAACTCATTCATATCAAGATCCCATGCGCGCACCTTCACCGACTGCGGCCGCGTCACGGTTCCTGTCTTTCCGGGAAGACTCAGGCATCCTTCGTCGCCTGTCTGTTCACCTGCTGTCTCCAGAATCTCCGGATTAATAAATACATATGGATTTTCCCCGTCTACATCGATCACGAAAATCCGCTTGAGAATTCCCACCTGCGGTGCGGCAAGACCGACCCCGCAGTCGTGATACATGGTCTCAAACATATCCTCAACCAGTTCCCGGATCCGCGGTGTCACTTCCTTTACTTTTTTTGCCTTTTTCTCCAGAACCGGTTCTCCGAATTCTCTGATCATTCTCAGCGCCATCTCTTATTTAATCTTCCTTTCTCATTTTTATCCTGCCCCTGCCATCCGGCATTTCACATGCCTGCTGCAGGGGATTTTCTGTATTTACCGGTCCAGATCATACTGGACCCTGATTTCATCAAACCCGCTGTTAATTTCTATATACGACTCGAGAAATGCGCGCATCTGCAGCAAATCCTCCAGTTTTTCGCCCTGTATCGAAATCACAGCTCTGTGATATTCCTGAACCTTTGCAACCGCCTCCGGTGCCGGTCCGATAATCGTGACTGCTCTGTTCTTCTGCACACGCGCAAGATATTGCTTTACATAGCCTGCACCCGTGGCGAGCCGCGCGGCGTCCCGGCAGCTCAGATGAATTGTCAGAAGATGCGCGGCCGGCGGATAGCGAAGCAATTCTCTTACGCCGAGCTCCTGCCGGTAAAAATAATCATAATCCTGGCCGGCTGCAGATTCAATGCTGTAGTGGTCCGGATTGTATGTCTGAATGACGGCACTGCCCGGCGACGTTCCCCGCCCGGCGCGTCCGACAGCCTGGACAATCAGCTGATAGGTCCGCTCTGCCGCACGGTAATCACTGGCAAACAATGACAGATCTGCCAGCAATGCCCCCACAAGGGTCACATCCGGAAAATCATGTCCTTTCACAATCATCTGTGTTCCGATCAGAATGTCTGCTTCATGTGCCGCAAACGCCTTCAGAATCCGGTCGTGTCCGTCTCTGCCGCCGGTTGTATCCGCATCCATGCGGATCACCCGTGCTTCGGGAAACATCGTTTTTACCGTCTGCTCGATTTTCTCCGTTCCTGCGCGGAACCCGTAAATGTGCGGTGATCCGCAGACAGGACACGCTGTCAGATATGGTGTTCTGTAATTGCAGTAATGGCAGATCAGCATGCCGTTCCTGTGCGCGGTGAGCGACACATCACAGTGCGGACACTTGATCACCGCCCCGCAGCTTCTGCAGGAAACAAATCCTGCCATCCCCCGCTTATTGAGAAACAGAATCGTCTGCTGTCCCTTTGCGAGCCGGTCTGCAATCTGTTCCTGCAGCGTCCGGCTGATCATGCTGCGGTTGCCGGCCTGCAGTTCCTTGCGCATATCGACAATCTCAACTTCCGGAAGCACGGCGTTTCCATAGCGTTCTGTCAGTCTCACATACAGCCATTCGCCGGATCTTGCCCTGCAGGCACTGTCCAGTGACGGGGTCGCTGATCCGAACACAACATGCGCACCCTCGATCCGAGCCCGCGCAATCGCAGTTTCCCGTGCATCGTACCGCGGCGTCTCCTCACTGCGATAAGAACTTTCCTGTTCCTCATCCAGGATTATAAGCCCGGTATTTGTAAATGGTGTGAACAACGCAGAACGCGGCCCGACAACGATCTGCGCACTGCCGCTCTGCACTTTTTCATAGTGCTGATAACGCTCCCGCCTGCTCATGCGGGAATGAATCACCGTGACAATATCACCAAAACGCTGCCGGAACCGCTTTACATTCTGCCAGGAAAGCGAGATCTCGGGGATCAGGATGATGACCTGGCGTCCCGCCTGCAGCACCTTCTCAGCCAGTGCCATATATACCAGCGTCTTTCCGCTTCCGGTAACGCCCTCAATCAGGCACGGTTTGTCCGGCGTTTCCTGCCAGCTGTTCAAAATCTGTTCAACCGCGCGGCTCTGTTCCCCGGAAAGCTGCGGAGCTGTCCCGTCCCGGCCCGGTCCTGACGTCCCGCACACCGGTTCCTCTGAAGCTGCGGACCCGTCTGCAGGCCCTGTTGTTCCGCCTGCATCCACTTCACTGACCGTAAGAACCCCGTCCCGCACAAGGGCTGCAATCGTTGCCGATCCGACCTGCAGATTTTTTACGGCATCTGTCTGCAGCATGACAGGGTTTTCCGCCAGACTCTGCAGCAGTCTGGCCTTTGCCTGATGCTTTTTCTTCACAGCCTCCTGATACAGCTGCTGCGCCTCTTCGCGCGAAACCGCCAGCCGCAGCTGCTTCTGCCGCCTTCCGGTTTCCTTTTCTTTTACCGGCAGAACCGTCCTGAGCGCCTGAATCATCGTGCATCCGTATCTGTGGCGGATCCACATCGCCAGACGGATCAGACGTGATTCGATCGTAAGTCCCTTATCAGAGACAGCTGCAATTTCCTTGATTTTCGCCGGATCATAATCGACGGCATCTGACAGTGCCAGTACATAGGCCCGTGTCAGATGGTTGCTCCGCCCGAACGGAACATCGACACAGGTCCCGGGCACAATCACATCTGCAAGTGCATCCGGAATCCGGTACTGGTATACCCGGTCCAGTTTTTCATGCGTAATATCTACAATGACATCCGCATATTTCTGTTTATCCGCTGCTTTCTGCATGCGCCCCTCTCCAGCTTTGTATACGCCTTTATATCACGCTTCCACGCGCGAATTCCGGAATCTTCCGGCATTTCAGATCGGGTGTCTGTTCAGACACCTTCCTCCAGGATTTCCTGAATCAGCACCCGCTCATCCATCGGGTACTTCTTCCCTTTTATAATCTGATAATCTTCATGTCCTTTGCCTGCCAGCACGATAATATCACCCGGCTCACCATTCCGGATTGCATAACGGATCGCATCCTTCCGGTCAATGATTTCCACATATTTTCCGTCTGTCCTGCTGATCCCGGTCTTGATATCATCAATGATGGCCTGCGGCTCCTCATTTCGCGGATTGTCCGAAGTGATGATGGTCAGATCCGCCAGTTTTCCGGAAATCTCGCCCATCTCAAATCTGCGGTTCCGGTCGCGGTTTCCGCCGCAGCCAAACAGGCTGACAAGCCGGTGCGGGTTGTATTCCCGCAGTGTTGTCAGAAGACTCTCCAGCGCCATCGCATTGTGTGCATAGTCGATCATCAGTGTGAAATCATCCGACACCTTCACCATCTCGACGCGGCCTTTTACTTTCGCACCCGCAAGTGCTCTGCGGATCACTTCGGCATCCGCGCCGATGTGATGGCAGACAGCAATTGCACAAAGGGAATTATAGATCGAGAATTTTCCCGGAATATCAATCTCCACCTGTATATCCACTTTGCCTGCAGCGTGATAGGCAATTCCCAGATAACCCGGACGGGATACCAGATTCGCATGCTCAGCGCGGTAGTCTGCATCTGCAGAAAAGCCGAAGGTTTCCAGCTTACAGGAAGCTCCGTCGACGATCTTCTCAAAATGCTCATCATCCCGGTTGACCAGACCAACCCTGCAGTTCTGCAGCAGCTGCTTCTTGCAGTTCATATAGTCTTCGAAATCTGCATGTTCATTTGTGCCGATATGATCCGGCTCAATATTGGTAAAGACACCATAATCAAACGTAATGCCGGCAACGCGGTCCATCATGTAGGCCTGTGAGGATACTTCCATAACGGCGCATTCACAGCCGGCATCTACCATTTCCCTGAAATACTGCTGGATCATCCAGGATTCCGGTGTTGTATTCTCAGACGGAATCACATGTTTGCCGGTGATGGTCTCAATGGTTCCGATCAGTCCGGTCTTGTGTCCCGCGTTTTCCAGAATCGAGCGGATCATGTAGGTACTGGTCGTTTTGCCCTTGGTTCCCGTGATACCGATTGTCGTCAGTTCCTTTGCCGGATAGCCGAACCAGGCTGCCGAAAGTCTCGCAAGGGAATAGCGGTTGTTTTCTGCCTCGATCACCGTCACACCGGCCGCTGCCGCCTGCTGTACCAGATCCGCGGTCTCACCCGTGCATGCAGCCTGCTCAACCAGAATGGCCGCCGCATCCTTCTGAACAACATCAGCGATATACTTATGCCCGTCACTTACTGTTCCGCGGATGCAGACAAATAAAAAACCTGCTTCCACTTTGCGGGAATCATATGCGACGCCGCTGATCTCAATCGAATCACTTCCGTTTTTCACCTGATATGAAATGTCATTTAATAGCGTGGATAGTTTCATGATATGCTCCTGTCGATATCTCTTTATAAAATTTATTTTTTTAATAAAATCTATCTTTATAGAATACCACAAGAAGAGGCCGGCAGCAAACCGGCTGCCGGCCTTTCTTTTTATGAAATAATAAAATGAGGGGGAGATAGTGAGTGGTTGATCAACTATCTGAGTCTCATTATATAGAGAACTTGTGATTAAAATATGTACTGTTTCTAAACTATCTCTAAAAAGGCTGAATTGTTGCTTAAAAATCAAACTTTCCTCTGAACCAGTCCTCAAGTTCCTCGATTTTCACGCGCTCCTGCTCCATAGAATCACGGAAGCGGATGGTGACAGCGCCGTCCTCTGCACTCTCGAAATCATACGTGACGCAGAACGGTGTTCCGATTTCATCCTGGCGGCGGTACCGTTTTCCGATATTGCCGCGGTCATCGTACTCACAATTGTAAAGTGCAGACAGCTTTTCATAGATTTTCTCTGCGCCCTCGTTCAGCTTCTTGGAAAGCGGAAGGACTGCAATCTTAACAGGCGCGAGTGCCGGATGGAAATGCATGACCGTACGCACGTCATTGCGCTCTGCATCCAGAACCTCTTCATCATATGCGGCGCACAGGAACGCGAGGACAACACGGTCAGCACCCAGCGACGGCTCGATGACGTACGGAATGTATTTTTCATTCTTCGTATCATCGAAATATGACATATCCTGACCGGATACATTCTGGTGGCAGGTCAGGTCATAGTCTGTGCGGTCTGCAATGCCCCAGAGTTCGCCCCAGCCGAACGGGAACAGGAACTCAAGGTCTGTTGTCGCCTTGCTGTAGAAGGAAAGTTCCTCCGGAGAATGGTCACGCGCGCGCAGTTCTTCATCTTTCAGACCCAGACTTTTCAGCCAGCTGATGCAGAAGTTGCGCCAGTATTCGAACCACTCCAGATCGGTATCCGGCTCACAGAAGAACTCCAGCTCCATCTGCTCGAATTCTCTTGTGCGGAATGTGAAGTTGCCCGGCGTAATCTCGTTTCGGAAGGATTTACCGATCTGACCGATGCCAAACGGGATTTTCTTACGGGATGTTCTCTGTACACTCTTGAAGTTGACGAAAATACCCTGTGCGGTCTCCGGACGCAGATAAACCGTATTCTTGGCATCCTCTGTGACGCCCTGGAATGTTTTGAACATCAGGTTGAACTGACGGATATCTGTAAAATTATGCGCACCGCAGGACGGGCAGCCAATCTTGTGCTCGTCGATAAAACCTTTCATCTGCTCGTTGCTCCAGCCGTCGACCGTGCCGCCCGGAATCTCAACATTGTTTTCATTGCAGAAATCTTCGATCATATTGTCTGCGCGGAAACGCTCATGGCATTCTTTGCAGTCCATCAGCGGATCTGAGAAGCTTCCCAGATGACCGGAGGCAACCCAGGTCTGCGGATTCATCAGAATCGCGCAGTCAACACCGACATTGTACGGATTGCTCTGTACAAACTTCAGCCACCATGCCTTCTTGACATTGTTTTTGAGTTCAACGCCCAGCGGGCCGTAATCCCAGGTATTTGCCAGACCGCCGTAGATCTCTGATCCCGGGAAAATAAATCCTCTCGACTTTGCCAGTGCGATAATCTTGTCCATTGTCTTTTCCATCTTGTTCTCCTCGCTTATTTATAAATTACATAGTACAGCGCGAAATCATCGATCACGAACTGCTCCATGCGAACAGTACCGGTCTCATCTGTTTCCTGCCTGTCTTCTGCTTCAGATGAAGATGCGGATGCCGTCTCCTGTTCACTTTTCTTCGCATCTGCCGCGTCCGCTCCTGTCTCCTGCACGACAGCTGTTGTGCGGCCCGAGGCCTTCAGATTCTCACTGGTGTAAAGAATCTTGTCCGGAACGCGCAGCCGCATCGGCTCCTCCACGATCAGGACCTTCCATTCATCTGCCCGCTCGGCTATGGATGCAGACGCATCCTCTGCCGTTTTTCCTTTTTCATCGAGAAAGGTCCGGTCAAACGAATAGCCGGCGTTCTGTGCCTCGCGGATTGTCCCGCAGAAACATGCCGTTTCATTAAATGCCGTGTACTGCTCATATCCTGTATAATTGAGCCGGATCTGAATCTTACCGTCCTTCACCTTACAGGAATCCAGCGAAATGCCGGCCTGTGAGCTGCTCTTTGCCTCTGATGAAGCAGAACTGCCCGCAGCAACATCTGCAGACGCTTCATCCGAACTGCCCGCAGCACCAATTTTCTCTTCTATATACTGCTTCAGCGCATCTACATCGATGGACTGATCTGCCGGCTCCACGATGGTCTGAATCAGTTTTCCCTCTTCATCGGCCTGCAGTTCCGTCGCACTGCCCCGGTTTGCAAACTCACATCCTGTAAGCAGACACCCCAGAAGCGCACAGATTACTGCAAGACCTGACAGTCGTCTCAACATCAGGCTTTTTTCTCCCGGTAGATAATATCATCGCGACCGGGCCCGTTTGAAATGATGGTAACCGGATATCCGATCTTTTCTTCAATGAATTCAATATATGCGCGGCATTTCTCCGGCAGTTCCCCGTAAGTGCGGATCCCGCGGATATCACATTTCCAGCCCGGCAGTGTCTCGTAGACCGGTTTTGCCCGCTCCAGACGCGCTGTCGTCGGAAATTCTGTCGTGACGTCTCCGTCGATCTCGTAACCGACACAGACTTTGATCTCATCCAGATAGCCCAGGACATCCAGAACCGTGAAGGCGACATCGGTTGTTCCCTGAATCCTGCATCCATAGCGGGAAGCCACGCAGTCATACCAGCCGACTCTTCTTGGTCTTCCTGTCGTTGCGCCATATTCGCCGCCGTCGCCGCCGCGTCTTCTGAGTTCGTCAGCTTCCTCACCGAATAATTCTGATACAAATGCACCTGCACCGACTGCACTGGAATATGCCTTGGTTACCGTGACAATCTGCTGAATCTCGTATGGCGGGACGCCTGCGCCGACCGCTCCATATCCTGCCAGAGTCGACGAAGATGTTACCATCGGATAGATTCCGTGATCCGGATCTTTCATGGAGCCGAGCTGGCCTTCCAGCAGGATGGTTTTGCCTTCTGCGATCGCTTCATTCAGAAATGCAGATGTATCACAGACAAACGGTGTGATCATATCACGCCACAGCATCAATTCGGTAAACAGGGTATCCGGATCCAGCAGCGGTTTGTGATACAGATGCTCCAGCAGCACATTCTTGACTTCTGTGATGCGCTGCAGCTTGTCCCTGAGTGCTTCCTCATCATAAAGCTCACACACCTGAAAACCGATCTTGGCGTATTTATCGGAATAAAACGGCGCGATGCCTGATTTCGTAGAGCCGAATGACCTTCCGCCGAGGCGCTCTTCTTCATCTGCGTCGAACAGAATGTGATACGGCATAACCATCTGCGCGCGGTCTGAGACCTTGATGGACGGCATCGGGACGCCCTGCTCCGTAATGGACTCGATTTCTTTTGCAAGCACCGGAATATTCAGTGCAACGCCGTTTCCGATCACACTGGTCACATGATCATAGAACACGCCTGACGGCAGGGTGTGCAATGCAAACTTTCCGTAATCATTGACAATCGTGTGTCCTGCGTTGGCACCTCCCTGAAAACGGACAACAATATCCGCTTCTGCAGCAAGCGTATCAGTAATCTTACCCTTGCCTTCATCGCCCCAGTTTGCGCCGACAACTGCTTTTACCATGGTTATACTTCCTCCCTATGGTGGTTTAGTGGTTTCATTAATATGATCTGATATGTGATATCACGGAGTGCTGCGTGCTTCGCACTCCCGCACTCCTCCCGTCATTCGCATTCTCATGGTGTTTCACACCATTTCATGCTCATGCCGGGGCGGTCCGGCATCCCTGTCCACAAACGCATTCTGCATTGTGGACAGGGCCTCCGGACCTGATATCACACGTTTATGGTTACTTCGAGTCCGATCTGATCTTTGCGTTCTTCCAGCAGCGGCCGGATCACATTCTTCAGATAGTTCTCTGTCTGCACTGCCGCACGTCCTGTATAGCGTGCCGGATCCATAGCCGCCTGCAGTTCTTCCAGTGTCAGGTTGAACGCCGGATCTGCTGCGATGCGCTCCAGAAGATCATTATCGCCGCCCTCCTGCTTCACAGTGCGGCCTGCCTCCATGGAAAGCGTCCGGATCCGTTCATGCAGCTCCTGGCGGTCTCCGCCGGCCTTGACAGCATCCATCATGATATTTTCCGTCGCCATAAACGGCAGCTCAGCCATCATGTGGCGGTAAATCACTTTCGGATAGACAACCAGACCGTCTACGACATTCAGCACAAGATCCAGAATACCGTCGATTGCGAGGAATCCCTCTGCGATTGCAATACGCTTGTTTGCAGAATCATCGAGGGTGCGTTCAAACCACTGTTCCGCGGATGTCAGTGCCGGATTCAGGGCATCTGTGATAACGTAGCGGGACAGCGATGCAATGCGCTCCGAGCGCATCGGATTGCGCTTGTAAGCCATTGCCGATGAGCCGATCTGGCTCTTTTCAAACGGCTCCTCCACTTCTTTGAGGTGCTGCAGCAGGCGGATATCATTGGAAAACTTGTGCGCACTGGCCGCAATTCCTGCAAGAATGTTCATCGCACGTGTGTCAACCTTGCGGGAATAGGTCTGTCCGGAGACCGGATAGCATGCGTCAAATCCCATCTTCTCTGCAATCATCGGATCGATCCGGTCAACCTTCTCCTGATCTCCTTCAAAGAGTTCCAGGAAGCTGGCCTGTGTGCCGGTGGTTCCCTTGGAGCCAAGCAGCTTCAGAGTGCCCATCACGTATTCCAGATCCTCCAGGTCCATTGCAAACTCCTGCAGCCAGAGTGTCGCACGCTTGCCGACCGTTGTCGGCTGTGCCGGCTGAAAGTGTGTAAATGCAAGCGTCGGCTGATCCTTCTGTGCTTCCGCAAAATCTGCGATCCGGGCAATGACATTGATCAGTTTCTTGCGCACCAGCTTCAGTGCCTCATGCATGACAATCAGATCTGTATTGTCGCCGACATAGCAGGAAGTGGCACCGAGATGAATGATGCCTTTTGCCTTCGGGCACTGCACGCCGAATGCATATACGTGAGACATCACATCGTGGCGGACTTCTTTTTCACGCGCCCGCGCAACATCATAATTAATATCTGTGACATGCGCGCGCATCTCGTCAAGCTGCTCGTCTGTGATATTCAGTCCGAGCGCCTGCTCTGTCTCAGCCAGCGCGATCCAAAGTCTGCGCCAGGTGCTGAATTTCATATCCTCTGAAAAAATCTGCTGCATCTCGCGGCTGGCGTAGCGGCCCTGCAGCGGGCTGACATATCTGTCGGTCATATCCGTTTCCTTTCTTTTATTCTGGTGTTGCCAAACAGCTGTTTTATACATAGATTCGCGTTACTCTCGGTGAAATATCACACAGCATCTCATAATTGAAACGCCCTGCCGGATCGGCCACCTCCTCGACAGAAATCATCTCATCCCCGTCGCGCCCGATCAGTGTTACAACATCCTCTACCTGCACGTCCGGGATCTCCGTCACATCCACCATCATCTGGTCCATACAGACACGGCCGAGAATCGGTGCGCGCCTGCCCCGGATCAGCACAGACCCTCTGGAAGAGAGTGCGCGCGGATATCCGTCTGCATACCCGGCTGAGATGGTCGCAATCCGCGTCACCGGACGTTCTGTGATATACGTTGCGCCGTAGCTGACGCCGATGCCCGCCGGTACTTCCTGCACGTGAATCACATGCGCAAACCAGGACAGTGCGGGGCGAAGATCCAGATTTTCTTTTGTCACGTCCTCTGAGGGATAGATGCCATAGGTGATGATGCCTGCCCGGACCATCTCATAGCGCCAGTCATCCAGCTGCATGATTCCTGCACTGTTGCATACATGCCGGACCGGAATGGTAATCTCCCGCTCCTGCAGCAGCCTGACAAGGTTTTCATAGCGTGCAATCTGCTGCATAGTATACGTCTGGTCCTGCTGGTCCGCGCAGGAGAAGTGTGTAAACAGCCCCTCCAGGCGAATGCCCGGCAGGTGTGCAATGGATGCAATCGCATCGGCGCCCGCCTCATCTGTCCGGAATCCGATCCGCGTCATGCCCGTATCCGCTGCCGCATGGACATGCGCGTCCATCCCCAGCCTGACGGCTGTCTGTGAGAGAAGTTCTGCATCCTCCTCCCTATAAATCGTTGCTGTAATATTGTGGCAGATCAGTGCCGGATATTCCTTCGGCGATGCATATCCCAGAATCAGGATCGGAAGTGTGATGCCGTCCTCCCTGAGTTCCAGTGCTTCATTTACCGTGGCCACTGCATAATAATCAGCGATATCCTGCAGGTTCTGCGCAATGGTTTCCACGCCGTGCCCGTAGGCATTTGCCTTGAGTACAACAAGCAGCTTCGTATCCGCCGGAATCCTGCTTCTTGCCTGCATCAGGTTATGCCGGATATTTCTGATCGAAATCTCGGCATAACAGCGTAAATAGTCTTCTGTCATGATTCAACTTTCTTCCTTACAGAAATTCTGTTTTTATAATGCTCAACGGCGGGATTATATCAAAAAACAGGCCTGAACGCAAATCCGGCGCTGCATTTTCAATCCCGCGGCCCTGTCCGCTTATTCTTTCTTTTTCGCTTTCTTCTTCCTGTCACGGGTTGTCAGAAGCTGTACCCCGATGCCGAGAATGATCAGCACCACTGCCGCGGCTGCCGTCATTTTCTCACTGGCAAGCTCCGGCACCAGCGTAGACAGCGCGCCCGCCGCATGCATTCCGCCTGCCACCGCAGAAACGATAACGATTACATAGCGCTGGAAAATCACTGCGAGAACGCCGGATACAATAAATACAATGATCATGAGCACCATCTGCGCTGTCTGCATCGTTTCATTCTGATCTTTGAACGGCAGCAATGCGGCAGCTGCGGCACCCATCATTCCGCAATAGATAAATACGCCGACCACATACAGTTTAAACGCCAGAATGCCAAGCAGTGCGCCTGCCGTAATGCCTACAAGCACAATCAGAACTTTTGACGGCACCTCCATAATATTGGCGATGATCCCCGATCCGGCTGCGAATCCGATCACAAATCCGATCAATGCCACCCAGAAGCGCAGCATCTTGTAGCCGAAAAAGCACTGCAGAAGTGACAGAATCAGCGTGATCACGGCCGCTGCCACAACAATCTGCGATGCAATCGCTGCCGCCTCAGGGCCGCCCGGAAATCCTTCCAGATTCAACAGATCTGACAGCTTTTTTGCCTTTCCGAGATAGGATATGATCTCTTCAATATTTTCGATATGCTCCATTTCTGTACCTCTTTGTCATACCTTTACAGACCTGTACTTCTGTGATAAGCGTGTACCCAGCCTGCAAGCGCTTCATCCGGATTTTCCGGATGCGCGCCGGTATCAATCTCCCCGATGCGCTTCTCAATCCCGCTCTGTGTCGCCGGATCAACGTTCTGTGCCTTTGCCTCCTGCAGAAATGCCTCCCGGCCGTCCTTCAGGAAGACCGCCGTCAGATAATGCTTCAGTGCTTCAGATGAATGCAGGAGCCGGTAACTTTCTTTCAGGCAGCTGCACGCCTCTTCCATCTGAAATAATTTTGCATAGACACAGCCGATGTTATGATAAATCACGCCGGTAAACTGTGCACCCAGATGAGAGGACTGCTGATAGTCCAGTACCGACTGGTACGTCTCAATTGCGCGCAGATACCGCGTATGATGCACCAGCACATCCGCTTTTTTCTTCAGACGCACAGGCGTCGGCAGCGCGCTGAAATCATCCATGGCATTCAGCGTCTTCCGCATCGGTGTCTCGCCCGGATAACCGGTTTCGTGAAAAATGGGCAGAACAAATTCCCGCACCGTATACGGCTTGCCGATAATCTGCGTCAGAATTCCCGCAAGGCGCCGCATGTGCAGTTCTTCTTTAATCCAGTCCACCAGCTTCTGGTTGATGATATCTTCGTCGACAAGCGGAAGATTCTCACCGATAAAATAAAGAAGTTCTTCGATCGACCAGATTCTCAATCCCACCGGCTCAATCAGAAACGGCTGCTCCGCCCGCCGCGACTGACATAACATGCATTCACTCATGATTCCCCCATTTCCATTTCCGTGCGCGGTGCGCGCGCGATGCCTAACGTCTCACGCCATATCTTCCCGCTTGAAGGAAACAGATCTCCGAATCCGAGATCTTCGACCTCAATGATACAGTCGTCCTGTTCCCTGTATTCCATGTGCAGGTGCAGACGGGTTGTCCGCGGCGGTCTTTCGGGAAGTCCCTCCAGCTTCATCGTGCTGAGGTACCTTCCTCCGTGCTCCATAGAACTCAATACGAATGTCAGTGCTGGATCATCTCCGAGGAAGAATTCACAGTCGCACGCCGCATTATACCAGTGTACCCCTGCCGTAATCAGCGGATAGTAGGAGAGTTTTTCCCGCACCAGAAGATTCATTCCGATGTTATACTGCACCAGCGATTCTCCCAGATAGATGACCCCTGAGATCCGCCGCTCATCCACCTTCTCGCGGACAGCATTGCAGGCGCCCCGTGCACACAGATGCTCCTCTGTATAAACCTTCCTGCCGCCCTGTCCGAGAAGTCTTCTGGACTGAACGGCCCATTTTATATCAAATCCCTCTCCTGTAATAAAAATACTGGAAAACAACTCATTCTTCAGGATTTTTCCCGCAAACGCATAGAATCTTGCGTCGCGTTCTGCCGGTTCCTCCGGCAGTTCGATGCTTCCGGCCTCTGTGACCTTCGCGGTGCGCGGACGCACAACCTGGTTCATTGACAGCCTGGAACATGCGACCTGATTTCCGCGGAAACGGAACAGTGCGACATTCCGGTTCCAGAGCTCTTTCTTCTGGTATGCCATATAATAAAACAGACTTTCACGGTAATCCTGCAGATACGACTTGCTGCGCGCGATGCCGAGCATGTCATATACCTGCCGGATCATATCGACCATCTGCTTCGTCAGATCCGGTACGGTGACCATGATCCCTGCAATTTCACGGCTGATATCTTCCATTCCGAACGTCTTGAATACTTCCTTGAGAATATCCGCAATGGTTCTGGCTGCCGCCTTCCCGGAAATATGATCCGCCTTCTCAAACAGTTCTGTCAGATTGACGCGCGAATTACCGATCTTCATCGGCATCACACCGCTTGTGCGGGTCCCCGTCTCAAAATAGGCGACCTCCGGATTTTTCATATTCAGATCAATTCCGATGATCCATTTTCTATTACTCATGCAATCTCCTCATTCCGGGAAATGGTATTTCTGCAGCAGAACTCGTCATTGCTGATTCTGTACAATCGCTGAACCAGAAATCTCCCGGCCGGTATTTCTTTGCACTACGATTCCATAATCGGGAGCAGTTCACGCACGCTTGCATCCCGCAGAAGATATGCGTTCAGCTCACTGATATATGCGGCATCATCCCCGTCTGCACGCGCCTTGAGCATACGGTTCAGCATTGCATAGCGCGTCTGCCCGCTCATCTCCGTGCTGGTGATCGCGATCTGATGTTCCTCGCCGCTCTGCTCCGTTCCCGTACCGGTCTCACTGACATAGTAAGTCAGGGTCTCTCCATAAAACAGCAGAAGTTCCTTCACATAGATACTGTGATACATCTCCCGCATCGGTTCGTGAATCCATTCCCCCGGCACCATCGCGCCTTCCTGCAGCCGGTAATGAATCGTCACCTGCGCACCCGGCCTCAGTTTTTCCTCGATGAAAATGCGGTCCGCAATCTGATACCGCTCGGTGAGCTGCGGCGGCAGCTGCTGATAAAATCCAAAGCGGATGCCGCGTCCGACCAGTTCTGCAAGCAGTTCCTCCGCGTGTTTCTGCTGCGCCTCCGTGAGGGATGCGCATGTGGAATAATACTTCAGCAGACTGATCTTCACCCCTGTGCTGACCGGATATTCCTGATCCAGCAGCATCTCGGCACATGCAAAAAGTGCATCCGGGACCGGCCTGTCTTCTGTCAGAAATGCCCGCGCTGCATGTGCGAGGTAAGCCGCAGCCACCTTCATGCTTCCGCGCGCACGGATATAATCCCGCAGAATCTCATCTTCATAGCGCGGGAAAACTCTTGCAAAGACCGACTGCTTCAGGATTTTTTCCGAGAGCGGCACCGTCTCCAGCTGAAAACCTGCGAGCTTCTTCCACAGACCGGACAGCTCGCGCACCGGTCCGTCATAGTATTCCCTTAAATAAACAAGCATGTTGTCGTCATACTTGCCGCTTCCGTAGACACGCAGCGTCAGGTACAGCAGTTCCTCGTCATATGCGTGGTCGTGCCGCATGATCATGCGGCTGGCAATCTGAAGGAGATCACTCTCGCCGACCCGCTCATATCCGTATTCTGTCAGCAGCGTAAAAGCCTCTTCGTACCGGCCTTCCTCTACCAGCAGGGAAATCGTCCCGGCCTTATCCGCCAGAACATAACGCGCCGGGTCCATCTGATCCACAAATTCAATTCTTCCGAAATTATCCGGCTGTCCGAGATAATAATCCAGAAGCTTTCTGCGGACAATCCGGCGGTAACGTTCTGTGAAAGCCGGATTTTCTGCTGCCAGCCGGAAAATGTTCAGATTGCTCTCACGGATCCGCATTTCATGGGCATGTGTGCCGCATCCATAATACAGAAGTCCGTCGTGCCTTACATTCTGTCTGAGTGCAGCCTGCGCTGTCTCCTTCACCTCAAACAGCGGTGTCATCTCGTATTCCACACCCGTGCAAAAACGTCTTCTGCTCCGGTCTTCAAATACCAGTGCCGCATCGTCTGAATAGATTGCAGGATACGCCACGCCGCCGATCACCGGGAAACAGTATTCCTGCTGAATGCCTTCATAGCAGACAAACAGATTCTGCACCTCCGGGCTGCTGCAGACAAAACGCCGGTCAAAGAGAACGCCTGCCATCAGCGCCGCAGTTCTTCCATCTTCCGGTTTTGCGAAAAAGGTTCTGTACAGCAGGACAAAATCCTCATTGATCAGGCCAAGTTCGAGTGCCCGCTCCGCAAATGCGTGCATTTTGCCGAGATACATCTCATAGAACTCCGGCATCTGCTCCCTGTGCCTGATAATACTTGCATAAAGAAATGCCCTGCGTCTGTCGCTCAGCGTATCATTTGTCGAAAAATACAGCAGTACGGGGAGCGGCAGTCCTTCTGCCGGATCCTCGGAAATTGTCTCGATATAATACTCATACAGATTTGTAATCCGCAGATCACGTGCCACCGCGCGTGCATACCACACATGATACTGTGTCTGCACAGGCTGCCCCTTCGTGAGCATGGATGTAATTGCTTCAAGGATCTCATCCGACGGATACTTTTCCCATCCTGCGGCCAGGAGCTCATAGATCTGTCCGGAAAAACGCTTGAGATTATGTGACAGGAATGCAACCCGCGTCAGATGTGACCCGGTCAGCAGATTATAACGTGCCGCAAACAGGAGAATCCGCATGATAAACGGAGACAGTCTCCGCAGCAGACGCTCATCCGCCGCAATCAGATCCCAGGCTTCCTGAAAGAGGAACGGACTGTTGCACCCGGCCTCATAACAGAGCTGCAGACGCTCCAGATGCTTTTCGGGCGCATCCTCCGCCGTACTCTCCCGCATCATCAGCGTGAGCAGGAGATAATTTTCCGGTTCTTCCTGATAATATGCTTTCAGACGCTGCAGAATACTCCGGTTTTCCTCCGGAAGCAGTCCCACTGCCTTCGCGAGATACAGATAAACTGCCTTCTCCTGGTTGCTCCGCAGCTTCTGTTCTCCTTCCTTCATAGGCCACAGACATTCCATGACTCTGGTTTTATTGTCCTGCCGCCAGGCCAGTGCCGCTTCCGCAAGCAGATACACCGGATTATCCGGTTCCAGCTCCTGCAGCTCTCTGATCTGCTTCCCGGCTGTTTCACAGAAGGCTTCCGTCTCAATCCGTCCCTGCCGCTCCGCGAGATCACTCCGGATCAGCGAAACCAGCTTCTTGCGGACTCTGTGGTCCGGGATCAGCTTCTCTTCGGGAAGTACCGTTGCCGTGATCCTGCAGGTAAACGTCTGATGCAGGCTGTGAATGGTAATGCTTCCGTGCCGGATCCCTCTGCCCAGCTTCTCGTAATCGACGATAAAATCGAGGGAAAATACCTTCCCGACAAACTCATCTGTTGTGATCTGCCGCTTCAGAACATGAATAAAGTCACCCTGAACCGTGACATCCAGCTGTCCGTAACCCCACGTATTTTTGTATAAATAAAGCGTGCTGCGCTCTGAATGCTGCAGATGCAGAAATACTGCCTCTTCCCGGTCAATCGAAAAAACCAGCGGCTCTTTCTTTCCGGCAGCTGTCAGAAATTCCTCCATGTGCTGATAGGTCACCGGATTCTTTGACATACCTGCATAAAGTGTGCGGTACTTCGCATCCGTTCCGCTGAGCAGATCATAGAAATGCGTGCCTGTATAGATTCGAAATCCTTCCCGCAGACTGCGCTCACAGATTTCC
>JAFUCM010000153.1 GCA_017459675.1 Eubacterium sp. | reverse complement strand
GTCATCATATGCCCGCACTTCTGCAGTTCCTCCTGCGTAAATGCATAATACTTCCGGAAACGTTCTTCCAGCGTATGAATATCAAACGCACGCCCGAATGACCATTCCAGTGTATTGTAGCTGCAGTCGAAAGAAATCGAGTCGCCGGTCGCCGGATCTTCTGCAAACCACAGACGTCCGTTTTCATCCCGCTTCTCATTCTGAAAATGAAATATCTGAACAAACTGCTCTGCAGCTGCCTGAACCGCATCAAACTGTACGGGAATCCGTTTCTGATTGACGATAGGAAGCTCCAGCTCTACCCCAACATACGGTTTGCTTTCCCTGACAAGCGGTTCAATGAATCTTTTCTTAATTGCTTCTTGATACATGACATTACATCCCCTTGAATCCTCCTCCGTATCATATAAACGGAGGACCGTTTTGCTGCACTTATATCAATCAGGATGTTTTTCTCATGTGTCTTATTCTATATATGTTTCAACTGCCTGATGATATTTATTTCATAGTTTTCCTACTTGTTAAATATGATTTATAAGAAATAATAAAGGATTGACTCCTGAAAGTCAACCCTTTATTTGACATGTTATAATTGGAGGATCGGGATGTACAAGTATTTCCCTCAACGAAGCGGTCCAAGTGTCTCATTCATGCTCCCCGTACGATATCCGCCGAGATCCAGCGTGATATAGTCAAATCCGATCGCTTTCATCCCGGCATACAGCCCCTCCCGTATACCGGGTGCGGCAAGACGTTCAATTTCCTCCGGAAGTACTTCGATTCGCGCCAGTTTTCCGTGCAGACGCACACGAAACTGCCGGAATTCCAGATCCAGCAGCAGCTGTTCTGCCCGGTCAACCATTGCAAGCTTCTCCGCTGTAATTGCCTCCCCATACACAAATCGGGTCGCAAGACATGCAAACGACTGTTTGTCCCAGGTGGGCAGCCCCAGTTCTTTTGATAGTACACGGATTTCAGATTTGTACAATTCCGCCTCCTGCAGCGGACTCTTTACCCCAAGTTCCCGGATCGCCTGCATTCCGGGACGGTAGTCGCCGGTATCGTCCATATTGGAACCTTCTGCGATATACCGGATTCCGTTCTTCTCCGCTTCCGCAAGCATTTTTCCGAACAGATCACGTTTGCAGTAATAACAGCGGTTCGGCGGATTCTTCCGGAATGTGTCGCTGTCCAGCACATCTGAGGTGATCACAATCTGCCGGATCTGATTTTCTTCACAAAAGCGTTTTGTCTCTTTCAGTTCCCGGTCCGGGACGAACGGTGCAGAAGCTGTCACCGCAAGCACCCGCTCCCCCAGAACATCTGCCGCTGTCTTCAGCAGAAAGGTAGAATCCACCCCGCCGGAATAAGCAATGGCAATGGTTTCATATGTGCGGAGAATCTCCTTCAGTTTTCTGAATTTTCTGTATAACAGATCCATGTAAATCTTCCTTTTGTTCTTACGCAGGCTGTCCCGGCATTGCTCCATGTTTCCGCACTGACCGCCTTTCATCAAAATGCAGCATTTCAATCACGATCTTTGATCGCGCACGAACTGCGCGACGCACTTGTGCGTCTTCCTCTGCGATCCGCCAGAGGCTCAACTCCGGTGTCCGGTCCCGCTCAGATCTTTCACAACCTCCCCGGCAATGATCAGACCCACCACAGATGGCACGAATGCCACCGATCCGGGAATCGATCTGCGGCTTGATCCGCTCTCTGCCAGATCCTGCAGTTCCTGCCGCACAGACGCCGGATCCGGTGTCCGCGGCTCTTCTTTCGAATAAACTACTTTCAGGGACCGGATTCCCCGCTTCCGGCATTCTTTTCGCATGACCTTTGCCAGCGGACACACGGAAGTCTCATAGATATCCGCCACTTCAAACGCCGCAGGATTCAGCTTGTTGCCGGCTCCCATTGCAGAAATGACCGGCACGCCTGCAGCCTGTGCCTGCTCTGCCAGCGCCAGCTTGCCGCTGACAGTATCGATGGCATCCACCACATAATCATATTCCGTGAAATCAAACTGCTCCTTCGTCTCCGGCAGATAAAATGCCCTGTACGTGCGCACCCGGCAGTCCGGATGAATCTCAATCACGCGCGCGGCTGCCGCGTCT
This sequence comes from Eubacterium sp., assembly GCA_017459675.1. GTDB lineage: Bacteria > Bacillota > Clostridia > Lachnospirales > Lachnospiraceae > CADBRN01. Next base: position 5,375 of record JAFUCM010000153.1, on the reverse strand, counting down.
GTTTTGTACTGACCAATCGTTTTACGCGTCGCGATAATCTGACGGTTCAGATTGCTCTCGCTGACAATATCGTTGTCGATCAGATCGAGTGCGCCGATACCCGAACGGGCCAGCGCCTCTACGACATAGCCGCCGACGCCGCCGAGACCGAAAACGGCAACGCGGGCTTTTGCCAAACGCCGCATTGCATCCGCACCGAGCAGAAGTTCTGTTCTTGAAAATGCTTCCTGCATTGTAGTATTCATCCTTTATCCGTATATTTGTACCAGTATACCACAGACGAAGGCAGGACATAACATCTTCTTGCAGAGACCGTTTTTCTCACTCCGGTATATCCCGCGTATCCTGCTTCGAAGCATGATATGCTTCCAAGATAACCGCTTCCAGTCTCTCCCTGCCGACCCGCTCGATCGTATACCGGAACCGCTCGCCCGGTTTAGCATGTTCGTCAAAAAATGCCAGTGCCGCATCGCAGATACGGAACAGAGTTTCTTTATCTTCTACAAACGGAACAATCGCTTCCCCTTTGCTGATCCGGTTGCCGAACAGCCCGCCAAAGCTCAGCAAATATCCCGGATTTGTATCCCAGGCATCTGTCGGACAGGCCAGTGCGCAGCGGCCGCAGAAATTACACCTGCTGCGGTCAATGGAAATGCCTTCTTCATCCGCTGTAAGTGCATTTTCTCTGCAGACCTTCGTACAGACGCCGCACGAGATGCATGCATCGGCCTTCCAGACGACGCGAACGCCGCCCTTGATGCCCAGATCATTTTCTTCTGCTTTCAGACAATTGTTCTGACATCCGGTCACGCCGAATTTAAACTTATGCGGCAGATCTTTTCCGAAATAGCGTTTATCCAGTTCGCGCGCCAGCTCTTCTGTCTCAATACAGCCGTTCGGACAGACCGCAGATCCCTGACATGCCGTGATCGTTCTTACGCGCGGGCCGCATACCCCCGGTCTTGCACCGCCTTCCGCCAGCGCCTCTTTGACACGGTCGATGTCCTCCAGATGGATAAACGGGATCTCAATGCCCTGGCGGCTGGTCAGATGAATGTATCCTTTTCCGAAACGGTTGGCGACTTCCGTAACGGCTGCCAGCTGTTCCGTATCAACCTGTCCGCCGGTCACCGCCAGACGGAGTGAAAAATAATCCTTCTGCTTCTGGCGCATAAAACCGCCCTTTTTTAATGTCGCGTAATCTGCTGCCATCTTTCACGCCTCCGCTTTTCTGATAAACAGTTCACAGGTTCCGTCCGGATTATCCTGCAGTTTCAGAATCTGATGCCCCTCATCCTTCACGCTGCGCGGTACATTTTGCACCGGTTCACCGTCATGGAGATGCACCTGTAAAATCTGTCCCGCCTCTGTCTCTTCCAGCGCGACCTTTGTTTTCACAAATGTCACCGGACAGACGACATCCGTGATATCGATATACCTGTCTGCTTTGATTTCATATTGCTTCATAAAATCACCAGTTCCTCCTGTCGTATAAACTTTCCGTCAGCATCTTTTCTGATGTGGTATCCATTCAGCACCGGACCGTTTTCGCCGGCAAGTGACAGGATCAGATAACTTGCCCGGCTGTCATTTGCCAGACGAATATCCTCTTCTGACGGCCTGGCCGGTGTTGCCGGATGTGAATGCCAGTTTCCAAGCGGTGTCAGACCGTTCGTGCGCATATCTCTCACAGCCTCGATCTGTTCCTTCGGATCAATAGAAAAATGCTCCGGCGAATGATCTGTGTTGGTCAGCAGATACACTTTCTGTATCTCCCGTACACCATCCTCCCGGTCCTTTCCGGCAATCAGTCCGCAGGTCTCTTCGGGCTGACCCTCAGCCGCACTTTTACAGATGAATTCGTAATCCGCTCTTGTGATTGTAATCTTCATACACTGTTCTCTCTTAACCTCATGATTCTGTTTTTTTATCAGGTAAATCACTTCGGACGACTCTGCAGCGAGCAGACCGCCTGCTCATAATCAATCAGTTCTGTGATGGAAGGTGCATCTGAACAGACTGCGCATCCGCCGCCGCGGGACGGCAGTGCGATCTTCCGGAATGTCATGTTCAATGCGTCAAATGTGAGCAGGCTGCCGGTCAGCAGTTCTCCGGCGCCCGTAATATATTTCACCGCCTCCATTGCCTGCAGTGATCCGATCACGCCGCCCATCGCGCCGATCACGCCCGCCTGGCTGCAGGTCGGTACCGCGTCCTTTGGCGGGGGCTCCTTAAAGATACAGCGGTAACAGGGACTGACACCCGGAATAATCGTTGTGAGCTGTCCCTGAAACCGCAGAATTCCTGCATGTGAAAACGGCTTTTTCTCCATCACACATGCATCATTGATCAGAAACTTGGCCGGAAAATTATCCGTTCCGTCCAGTACGAAATCATAATCTGAAATAATCTCCCTGATATTCGAGGCTGTCACATACGCATCGTACGTTCTGACACGGACTTCCGGATTGATGGCACGCATCGTCTCCGCAGCAGATTCTGCTTTCTTTTTCCCGACATCGGCCGTCGTATGAATCACCTGCCGCTGCAGGTTTGAAAGATCCACCACATCCGCGTCTGCAATTCCGATCGTTCCCACGCCTGCTGCCGCAAGGTACATGGCGGCAGGTGCACCGAGACCTCCGGCGCCGATAATCATCACCTTCGCGTTCATGAGCTTCTCCTGCCCCTTCACGCCGATCTCCTTTAAAATAATATGTCTGGAATATCGCTCCAGCTGTTCATTCGAAAAATACATCACCGGCCGCCTCCCATAAAATAGAGAAATTCAATGACATCTCCATCCTTCAGAATGTAAGATTCAAATGATTCACGCTCTGCGAAAGTATCATTCACAGAAACCGTCACATACTGCGGTGTTTCTACCTGTTCCAGCTCAATAAGCTGTTTAATCGTTAATCCCTCCGGATACTTCTTTTCCACACCGGCTACCGTTACTTTCATATTGCTGTTTCTCCTCTCTACACAATGTCCCGTTTCACAATTCCACAAACAGACTTCCAAATTCATTTCTGTGCTCTCATCCGTTTTTCATGACTGCCTCTGTAAAATCCCGGATCAGATCTTCATCATCCTCGATCCCGACACTTACCCGGACCGTATCTTCAAAAACCCCGGCGGCTTCCATCTCCGCCTTTCCGGCCTGCCGGTATATCGTCGAGGCCGGGTGCAGCACCAGCGTTCTGACATCCCCGATGTTGCTGGCGATCATTGCATATTTCAGTGTATTGATGATACGGAACGCATTCGCCCTGGATCCCGCCCGGAAGCTCAGGATGCCTCCGCCGTATCCATTCAGTTCCTTTTCCACATAGGCGTGATACGGATGATGCGGCAGCGTCAGATAATTCACCGCAATGCCCGGAATGTCCGCGAGCGCGCGTGCCAGCGCATCAGCATTCTGACAGATCCGCTCCATGCGGAGCCCCAGCGTATCAAGTCCGGCTGAACTTAAGAACGCATTGGCCGGTGCCATGCATCCGCCCAGATTTTCCCACAGATCCGTCTTCAGACGCACATAGAATGCCATCTTTCCGTATTGCCTGAACGCAGCCAGCGCGGTGTGCCGCGCAAAATCCCATGGAAATCTGCCGCCGTCCACAATCACACCGCCGATCGCATTTCCACCGCCGTTGATATATTTTGAAGTGGAATGAATCACGACATCCGCGCCAAGCTTCAGTGGTGCCGCCAGATACGGCGTGGCCGTCGTCGCATCCACGAACAGCGGAATCCCTGCCCTGTGGGCGATCCCGGAAACCACAGGCACATCCATCACATCCAGGGCCGGATTACTGATCAGCTCGCCAAAAATCACCTTTGTCTTTTCCGTGATATACTGTTCTGCCTCTCTAAGATCCTTTACAAAGCGTGTGCGGATTCCGAGCGCTTCGAAATCGTGAAACAGGCCGATCGTCCCGCCGTACAGTCCGCTTCCTGCGATAATCTCATCACCGCTGCCGCACACCGCCAACAGAGCCGCTGCGACTGCCGCCATTCCGCTGCTGCAGCTGACAGCACCCGCGCCGCCTTCCAGTTCATTGATCCGCTGCTCAAACGCTGTCAGCGTCGGATTCCCGATGCGGGTATACGCATATCCGCTGCTCCTGTGCTGAAAGACGCGTTCCAGATCCTCCATGCATTCATAGCGAAATGCCGTGACCTGGGATACCGGCGGCAGAATCTCCCGGTTCTCATACTCCCGCGCCGCCTGTCTGTGCAGCAGCTTTGTATTGAAATGACAAGTCTGTTCCATGGTTCACTCCGTTCCTGAAAACTGCAGTATCACTCGTTTTAGATATACTGCGGTCCGTTCACGACGTCATTGGTCCAGGTCGATACCGAGCGCACAAAGGAGGAAATCGCATCTGCGTCCCTGTGCTCGCCCGCGTACCAGATCACATCCGTCCGCATCCTCTCCTGAAAATGCTCCGCGTCCTGCTCTGTCAGCAGCAGCATCACAATGATGCCTGCGCGATTCAGATGTGCAAGTACAGCTTTCGTCTGCGATACATTCCACGCCGGGTCAGGCGCAAGCAGATATGTGTGTCTTCCGCCGAGCAGCAGCTTTTTTTCCGCTTTTTCAAGAAGCGCTTCTGATATGCCGTCTGCGCTGCGAAACGCAACCGTGACAGATTTCTGTCCGAGGCACGCACACCGTGTTTCTTCAGTGGCTTTTTCACCGGTGAACCCGGAACTCTTCTCACACTGTTCCACGACGCCGCAGGCACTTGTCATGAAGCTGACGCGGTCAATCAGTATCAGTTCTCCCAGCGTTCTGTGCGTCCGGAAGCGGTCCGCCGGTATTCTGTCAGTCAGTACGATCCGGCAGACTGCGATCTCATTTTTCTGCAGAATGTCCGTCTCCCGGAATTTTCCCGTGTTGATATCCACGGTATACAATATTTTTGTGACAAGCCCGGGCAGCATCCCTGTGCCGAGTTTTACAAAATAGTGATTTCCGTTCTGCAGCGGCATGTCATCCATCCAGATCAGCGTCGCCGTAATCGTATCCGCAGTCTCCAATGCTGCATCTTTACAGATGACGGAACCGCGCGATATATCAATTTCGCGGTCCAGCTGCAGTGTGACAGCCTGTCCGGCCGCTGCCTCCTGCACACTGCGGTCTCCGGCAAGAATGCTGCTGATCCCGGCGGTTTCATTTCCCGGCAGGACAGTAACCTGGTCGCCGGTTCTGATCTGCCCGCTCTCGATCTGACCCTGATAACCGCGGAATGTATGATCCGGTCTGCAGACCCGCTGAACCGGAAGATAAAATCCCTGTTCTGCCGTTTCATTCACATCAACCTGCTCCAGATAATCCAGCAGCGTTGTACCGCTGTACCACTTCATCC
>JAFUCM010000152.1 GCA_017459675.1 Eubacterium sp. | reverse complement strand
CTCCGGTCCAGCTGCAGCTTTGTGAAGGCCGCCTCCAGTCCGGACTGACCTGCAGATACAACAAGAATGCCCGCAATTTCCTGCGCACCAAGCATGGCGTTCATGACAATTTTCTCTACTTCTTCTGCATCATCAAAACTGCCCTGCACACCGGCGATCGACATATCCGGGTAATTCTGTTTAATCTCGTTGACAAACCCTTCCACACGCAGGCTGTTGATGCGGTTTCCGAAAAATCCGGTAATCACCAGAATTCTTCCGTTTCCCCTCGTCAGTATGCCCATAAGTCCTGCCGCTGTCCGGCCGCTTTTGGCATTATCCATGCCGACAAACGCAAGCCGGTCCGTACCGGGAATATCCGTATTAAACGTTATCACCGGCATGCCCTGTTCGCATAATTCATTGAGCCGGTCGCGTATCAGATCGTGGTCCACCGGCATAATTGCGAGCGCATCCACCCCTTTTTTCACAAGGCGGTTAATTGCATCCAGCTGCTCATTTTCGTCAACTGAGAGTCCCTCTTCCAGCAGCAGCTCAACATTCTGATTACGCAGTTCTCTGGCAGCATCCTGTATCCCCTGATTAACCTCCGTCATAAAAGAATACTTCGCCAGCTGCGTTACCACACCGATCCGCCAGGCCTTTCTGACACGCGTTTTCTTTGCGCGCGGTACATATCCCATCTCATCCGCAATGCGCAGAATCTCCTCTGCAACCTTCGGATCAATCCGTCCGCGCTGATTAAGCGCCCTGTCGACCGTTCCCCTTGAGACACCTGCTTTCTCCGCGATCTGTTGAATCGTAACTGCCATAGTAATCCCTCTTTATCATTATGGAGGCAGGGAACGGTTCTTAACTCTCCAGTCTCCACAAACCAAATAGTTCGTCATAACAGGATGCTTTTTCCGGCGCAGCGAATCCTGCGCAGGCTGCATGGAAATCGCATCCTTAAATTATGAAGGAGACAGAGAACCGTCCCCTGTCTCCTTCCAGTTATCTCAGATTCAGTCGATTGCCATAATTGCTTTCACTGCCTCTGCTGTATTATTCAGTGGGAAGAGCTCGTATCCGATCAGGCCGTCATAGCCATTTTCTTCGAGCGCCTTGAATACGTATGCATAATTGATCTCACCTGTACCCGGCTCATGACGTCCCGGTGCATCTGCAACGTGGATGTGGCCCATCTGATCACAGTAGTTCTTGATCGTATCACCGATACATCCCTCATTGAGCTGCATGTGATAAACATCATAGAGAACTTTCAGCTTCGGAGAACCGATCAGGCGTGTCATCTCAGCTGCCATCTGGGTCTTCTCCAGGAAGTTGCCGACATGATCGGTTGTGATATTCAGCGCTTCAAGGTTCATCTGAATACCGCTTTCTTCAGCAATTTCAGCACACTCTTTGAGCATATCAAACATGGAGCAGATCTTGATGGTATCAGAAACATCATCATAGTGATTTACAACGATTCCGCCGTCGCCAAGCGCGTTGGAATGGATTGTAACACTGCGTGCACCGATCTTCTGTGCTGCTGCAACAGACTGGCGCAGGAAATCCATGTACGGCTTTCTGTGGGAAGGATCGATCAGAGAATAATCTGCGTCTCCGTTAAATCCGGAAATGCCGACACCTGCTTTTTCAGCACACTCTTTTACCTTATCCAGGTCTTTATCTGTCCAGCTCCAGAACTCGACATATTCGAATCCATCATCTGCTGCTGCCTGAAAACGATCATAGAACGGGATCTCGGAATATAACGGCTCAATACATGCAGAACGTTTAAATTTCAATTTGATTTCCTCCTTTGAATGCGTGCATTTGCGTTCACTTAACTCTTGTGTTTTACTTTAGCACGCAGACCGTCTGATTGCAACTACCCGTGCTGTTCTGAAAAAATACCGTCATTTCCCACAATTTTCCAGAGCAAATTCTGTTAAAAATGCGGAGAATCGGGCGGGACCGGGGCCCGTCGCTAGATAAAAAAATCTGTCTGTGCTATCATAAAAGAAAAAGGTGACTTTTATGATACAGTGCTTTGTAAAAAATGAAATTAAATCATCCTTTGCAGAGGGAACGCAGCCGAAACTCCTTTCTGCAAGCAATATACATGTAGACTATGCACACCACACCAGAATCATGCACAATCACAGTGACCGCTGTGAACTTCTCTTTGTACGCAACGGTGCTTCCCGCTATGTCATAGACCACCAGGTCTTTCCGATCAAGAAAGGCGATATGGTCATCACCAACTGCGGCACACTTCATGATGATCTGCTGGAGCAGCAGGATAATGTGGCTTATTACTCAATCGCCATTGATCATCTGCAAATCCCGGGCCTGCCCGAAAATCACCTGATTGCAGAATCAGTAAGACCGGTCTTTCCTACCGGGGAACACTACAACGTCTTCAATGGACTGTTCCGCTCGATTTATGAACTGCTGGTATCCAATGAGCCGGGTATTGAGGAAACGTGTAATTATCTGATGCTGTCTGTTCTTTCCCTGGTTCTGAAAATCGCCAATCAGGCGGATACTGAAAACACAGAGACCAGTCAGTCTTCGATGATCATGGATATCCGGCAGTATCTGGACCGGAAGTACATGAATGATCTTTCACTGCAGTCTATCAGCAATGAATTTCATATCAGCACCTACTACCTGGCGCATATTTTCAAAGAAGAAACCGGGTATTCGCCGATGAATTACATTATCCGGCGGCGCATCGGCGAGGCACAGTCCCTGCTGATCACAACCCGGCGCACTATCACAGACATCGCAAGCCAGGTGGGATTCTCAAATCCCAACAACTTCAATATCCAGTTCCAGAAACAGGTCGGGCTTTCTCCGCGCGCATACCGGAAGACGTATACGATTCCGGGGCTGGGAGACCAGAAAAACGAGGAACCGCACCAGCCGTGACCGGAAAGCACGCGCTGCTTTATCCCGCAATAACAAAAACGGAGTAGATACCCGAATCATTTCCAGGATATCTACTCCGTTTTCCTTTTCAATGCAGATGCTGCGCTGCCGCAGCACAGTCCATCTCACATCACGAATGCGTGATCAGTGCCTTCACAACGGTACTGACGCCGCCAAGAATAAACACATATACAATCAGCTTCTTGATTCGCGTCTCGTCAATATGTTTATCAATCTGCAGACCAATAAACATTCCCAGCAGGGCAGACGGCGCCGCAATCAATGCCATCGGAAGAATCAGCGAATCCCCCTTGAATACACCTGTAAATGTGTACACAAATGCACGGAATACATTTTCCAGCAGGAAGACAAGACAGACGCTTCCGCGGAATTCCCCGCGGTCCTTTGCAGTCCGCTCCAGATAAATCAGGAACAGCAGGTTAATTCCGAATAATCCGGCCGTGATACCGGAGCCGAAACACATAATCGTCTGCAGGATCATATTCGGCTTTCCGCTTTTGGAGCTGTCACGTGTCATCATCTCGACGCCGAGACCAATGATTAAAAGTCCCAGAAATACCTTTATAATCCAGGGCGCACCCAGTTTTAAAAGCAGCGTGCCGGGAATCACGCCCAGCATATCCCAGAATGCAATCGGCGCGATCGTTTTCGGAACAATTGATTTGCGATTCTTATATACAATTGTTCCATTCAGAAGAATGGAAACCGGCAGCATTGCCGGAGCGATGCTTTTACTGCTCAGACTCGGCTGCATGGAAAGCAGCGGATTGAAAAGCAGCGGATCTCCGAAGCCAACCAGTCCCTTCACAATAAACGATATTGTAATTACAACAAAAATATAGATTCCCAGTGATACTGTCATGTCCTGCTCCTATACATTTCCGCCCGGGTTTACCGATGAGTCAAAGGAGACGTTTCTCTCTGACTCATCGACCTTCTATTCTCAGTCCTCGATGCTCTTCAGGTATTCAATTGCCTTCCGGCCGGTCTCATAGCCGTCGCCGCGCGGGAAGCATTCAACTGAAACATACCCATCATAGCCTGTCTCTTCAAGAAGCGCAAGCATCTTCTTCAGATCCAGATTGCCGCTGCCCGGATACCATCTGGTGCTGTCAGCGATATGGAAGTAACCGATGCGGCCCTTTGCTGCGGCAAATGCCTCTGCAAAATCATCTTCTTCGAGCATCATATGGAAGGTATCCAGATGTACATAGCATGCATCCAGTTCCGGATACTCGTCAAGGAAGTTCACCAGCTCTTTTGCAGTCGTGAAGACATTTACTTCATAGTGGTTGATGACCTCAATATTGATCTTGACACCCTGCTCTTTTGCGTAATCATTGACCGGCTGCAGGTTCTGTGCCAGACGTGCCATGTATTTATCACGGTTTCCGCCCTTCGGAATATTTCCTTTTGCCCAGCCAAGTACGATATCAGCACCGACATACGCTGCGATATCAATATACTGCAGCAGCCCGTCAATAGCAGCATCCGCAACATACGGTCTGTCATTCATCAGATCACAGAGACCCTCTGTGTTCAGACGTCCGGTAATGATCTGGCAGATCTTAACACCTGTTTCTTCAATCTTCGCATTGACTGCATCCCAGTCAATCGGAGCCTCTTCTCTTGTATGAACCTCAATTGCCTGATAGCCGAGCTTTGCAGCAGCTTCCAGATTTTCAAGGATTCCGTCGCGCAAGAGAATCGGCGCCAGCGGCGGCATGGCGTCGGAAGTGTACTTGTCAGCTGACGAGATTGCGTAATTCCATTTTTTCATCTTACTTTTCTCCTTGCCTTATATTTTGATAAATCGGGGTTTGTCGGGCTGTTTTGTTCCGTTTACGCTCCGCGACAATGAAGATCTCTGACGCGCTCCGGACGAAAAGCCATCGAACTTCATACCAAGATTCTGTAGGTGTGCAGAAAATTCGTGAAAGACGGCCACTTATTTCCTGCACACCAACATCATCTAAGCATGAATTTCTCCGGTCTTTTCCTGTCAAGTCGCGCTTAGAGATCACGCATTGCGCGTCACTTACACTTTGGTAATGCGGCCGCTTACAGTGAATAACTGCAGTATATAGCAGCCGCTATGATAAGTGCAGTCGGGGTGAACCGTTTTGACCTGCGATATCATAAGCGTCCGGAGCAGGATACATTTCCTTAAGCAGCGAATTCCATCTGAGCTGCGTGGAAATTGTATCCTGTAAACGGACGCGTATTATAAAAGTAATCACCCCGACAAACCCCGATTCAGAAAAACCCCCGGCGCATCAGCACCGGGGGCGAATATCATACACTTATGAAATTATACTTCATCCATTCCCGGGAATGTCAGCATAACTTTACGAGCGATATCCTTGTGGTTGCAAGCCATATCCATAGCTGCATCAAGGTCTTCGAACTTGAAGTAATGTGTGTTCAGAGCCTTGAAATCATATTTATCTTTGATCTTGTGCAGGAAACGGATGGTTCTCGGGAACCAGTGATATGTACCACCGGAACCTGCGATGTGCAGTGTCTTCCAGATAACCTTACCGATCTCTACCGGAACCTTACGGCCGATGGAATGTCCAACGACACCGATTCTTGCAGAGTGTGCAGCGATATCAAAGATGGAAGCGATACCGATGTCGTTACCGGAGCACTCGATAACTACGTCAGCCATACGTCCGTTTGTGATCTCAGCGATCTGCTCTTCGATCGGAGAAGCTGTCGGATCAAGAACGATGTCAGCACCATACTGCAGAGCGTTCTCACGGCGCTGCTCAAGCGGATCGATGCAGATAACAGTTGCGCCGGACTCTTTGCAGATCATGCAAGCACCAAGGCCGATCGGGCCGCCGCCTACGATTGCGCATACGTCAGAAGCATCCGGATCACATCCGTTGCCCCAAACGCCCCAGTAAGAAACGTTGAAGGTCTCTACCCATGCACCAAAGTCGTATCTCCAGTCATCCGGAATTACATGTGTGTAAGCCTCTTCGAGGATCATGTACTCACCAAATCCGCCAGGGCTGTTCGGATGGAATCCGACTTCACGCCAGTTCAGGCATGCGGACGGCATCTTACCATCTTTGCAGTTTGCGCACTGGAAGCACGGAAGAACACAGTCACCGACGACCTTGTTTCCGACCTTGACAGATGTAACATTGCTGCCGACTGCAACAGCCTTACCACACCACTCGTGACCAGGTGTGTACGGAGCGATGTCATAACGTCCCTCAGCGGACTTTCCTTCGAAGCACTCTACGTCAGAACCGCAGATACCGCAGGCACCAAGCTGAATCAGAACCTGATCCGGTCCCAGCTCCGGAAGCTCAACTTCTTCGATACGAAGATCAAAAGGTCCATGCATAAAAGCCTGTTTACATTTCATGGTTTGATTTTCTCCTTTTAAATTTGTTGTTGAACAATTGTTTATAATCTCAGGATTACTTTATGCTTCGCAATACCAATCCGCATAACCTGCGGATTGCTCCGTGCTTCGCACTCCCGCAATCCTTACGGATTTCGCGCACTTACGCGCATTCGCGCTTCGTGCTTAAATCCGTTGCCTCGTCTGAGCAATGCACCCCGGCATGCACAAGTGCTGCCGCTGTGCATTCCCCATCCGAGAGCTTATGCGCTTTAGTACTCGAGTGTGTACAGATGACGTCCGCCCGGCTCGTTCGGTCCCTTGATGACAGCTTCGATGTCTTCTTTCGGACGCTGTGTGAGCTTGTCGATTGGCGGAAGAACGCCTGCCGGATATCTCTCAAGGATATCATTGACGAGTTTCTCAAGGTAATCCAGGGTCATCTCGACACCCTTCTTAGCCTTTGTCCAGTCAGCCTTGGTAGCATCGCCGATAACGCCTTCCGGCTGGCAGATGCATTCTGCACCACAGGAACCCATAGCGTTGTACCACTTGATAACGCCGCCGTTCATCTCGGAGCTGTCCATGATGTGTCCCGGAGGAAGCATCGGAGCTGCCGGTACAGCGATCTCTTTGTCTTCCTGGATGAATTCCGGGAACAGAGCCTTGCACCAGGACTGCTCAATCTCATCTGCATGTACGAACCATTTCTCGTAAGGTCCGCCTACTTCCTTTGTGCCCATCTGCTCTTTTGCAGCGTTCCAGAAGTGTACATACAGGATGATTGCCGGTACCTGCCACTTCTTACCGAATTTGTGGATTGCCAGCGGAATTACATAGTCCTGTCCATGTCCGTTAACGATGATGATCTTGCGGAAACCGGTGTTCCAGAAGCCAGCCAGCATGTACTGGATGTATCCTGCCAGGATTTCCTCAGGAATAACGATGGTGCCCTTCTGTCCAAGGTGATGGAACGGATGAGAGCCATACCATGTCGGCATTGCTACTGTGCAGCCTGTAGCCTCAGCAACCTGCTCGCAGAGTCTGGTGTCAAGATAGGTATCCTCACCATACGGAGCACTCGGTCCGTGGTTCTCTGTGGAGCCGATCGGCATAAGCAGAACGTCGTTCTTTTTCAGGCGCTCAGCAACCTCAAGATTGGTCATGTTCTGATAGTAAATACCATCATTCTTTTCCATATGGCCGCCATGATAAGGCAGATTCCATTTTCCCATTAATTTACCTCCTTTTAGTCTTCATGTTACCTTGTCAACTAGCTTCTTTATTAATTACAGCCGGATGGCTGTTGCAGTACTTATTTGTTAAGGCGCGGATACTCTGTAGAAATCAGAACCTTACCGGACATGATCTTGAAGCCTTCTTCGATGTCTTCAAGGTTGAAGCGTGCGGTAACCATCTTTCTCATATCGATACGGCCGTTTGCCATCAGGGAGATAACATCCGGATAAATACCGCAGCCGGACTGTCCGTTGGAGCCGCTGATGCGTGCTGCATTCCACTGCCAGTTGAAGATATCAACCGGTGTAATACCAACTGTATGTCCGATCTGAATCGTCTTGCCGCCGATTGCCAGTGCGTGTGCCATAACCGGATATGTGAACTTCGTTGCGCCTGCGCACTCAGCGAAGAGATCGATGCCGCGTCCGTCTGTCAGATCGCGGAGGCACTGTGCCTCGTCTTCCGGTGTTGCGAAGGATGTCGGATCGATGACTACGTCAGCGCCGCATGCCTTAGCCAGTTCTACACGCTCCGGAACGCTCTCGACTACGATCAGTTTGCCTGCGCCGGAAGTCTTCATCAGCTGGATTGCTGCCAGACCGATCGGGCCGCATCCGAATACGCATACATGTCCGCCCGGACGTACGCCTTCGCCGCGAACGAACAGTCCGTTGTAAGCAACG
>JAFUCM010000151.1 GCA_017459675.1 Eubacterium sp. | reverse complement strand
GGCAAGACGCAGCAGATTCAGATCAACCTTGCCCATACGTCCGGTGCGCCAGCCCTCACTTGTCTCATCAAGCAGTCTGTCAATCTCCGGCTTCCGCTGTAAAATGTCGTTCAGTTTTTCTCTGATATAGGCTGCTTCCTTTTCTCTGGGAACCGCCGGCTGTACTTCTTCAAGCCGCCCGTCCTGCAGTCCGCCGATGTACAGATCGATCTGCTCCGGCAAAAGCTCACTGTCATAAAACTCCGAAAGAAAAAGCAGCATAAAAACAGCTTCTCTGATCTCTGTGCGTTTCATGTTCTCTCCGATTACTCTTTATTTATAAAAACGCTGTATTTTCAGGGACAATTCTTTAGTCCAGAATCACTTCTGCCACACTCACATTGACATCTGACACAGACAGACCCGTCATATTTTCAAGTGTGGACTTAATACGGTCCTGCACCTGCTTCGTTGTATCCTGCAGGCTGAACCCGTATTTTACATTAATGATAACGCGGACGCTGGCCTCATGCTCTTTCACATCCACCTTAACACCGCGGAAAATCTGTTTCCGCTTGATCTTGCCGATCTTGTCCGCGGTAATATTGCCGCCGAGTGAAACAACACCGTCAACCTCTGTCGCTGCGAGGCCCGCGATACATGCCAGAACTTCATCCGTAATCTTGGCGGTGCCGATCTTATCATCACTGTATATCGTAAATAAATTCTTACCTTCTGCCATGCTGCATTTCCTCCATGCAAAAACTATTCCTGCTCAGTATATCACATCACAGGCAATCTTTCCAACTATACCGGATCTGTATTTAACAGCGTATATAATTCTCCTTCGGACATCCGCAGTGCCGGTCCTTAACGAGCACATCGCGCGAGTTTAGTACCGCTGCACGAGGACCGGAGTGCAAGCGGTCCGAAAGGAGAATTATATACGCTGCTCTGGAAAAATGCATCAATTTCTGCTGAACTCCTCCAGCACCAGGTCTTCGTTGCGGTCCAGTGTCATGCCGACACTCCACTCATTGACAAAGAGGAGCAGCGGGCGGTCATGCATATCCTTGACCATCTTCATGTCAGAGGTGCCCGTGATGTTATCGAGGTCAATCTCCTGATAATTGGTGATCCAGCGGATATATCCGTAGGGAAGTGTCTCCAGGCGGATATCAACATTGTATTCATTTTCCAGACGGAATTTCAGGACATCGAACTGCAGCACGCCGACAACGCCGACGATGATCTCCTCCATGCCGCCTTTGATCTCCTGGAAGATCTGGATGGCTCCTTCCTGGGCAATCTGACGGATTCCCTTAACAAACTGCTTGCGCTTCATGGAGTCAATCAGCGCGACGCGCGCAAAATGTTCCGGGGCAAAGGTCGGAATGCCTTCATAGCGGAATTTTTTGCCGGGCATACAGATGGTGTCGCCGATTGCGAAAATACCGGGATCGAAGACGCCGATAATATCGCCGGCATATGCCTCTGATACGACATGACGGTCATCTGCCATCATCTGCTGCGGCTGCAGCAGGCGCATTTTCTTATCGCCCTGTACATGATAGATTTCCTTGTCTGCATTGAATTTTCCCGAACAGACACGCATAAATGCGACGCGGTCCCGGTGATTCTTGTTCATGTTCGCCTGAATCTTAAAGACAAATGCAGAAAAATCATTGGCGAGCGGATCGATTTCCCCTTCATCAGAGGAGCGCGGCAGCGGCGTCTCCGTCATCTGCAGGAAATGCTCCAGAAATGTCTCCACGCCGAAATTGGTCAGCGCTGATCCGAAGAACACCGGTGACAGCTCGCCGCGGCTGACGCGCTCCTGATCGAATTCTGCGGACGCGCCGTCCAGCAGCTCGATTTCCTCCAGGAGGAATTCCTTCTCATCCTCTGTCATGACATCCATCAGATGCGGATCATCCAGTGCGATTTTTTCCTCAAACCCTTCTTTGGTTCCCTTTTCCGTATCTGAGAAGGTCAGCACCTGATTGGAGTAGCGGTCATAGACGCCGCGGAACTTTTTGCCGGATCCGATCGGCCAGTTGATCGGACAGGTCGCGATGCCGAGTTCCTTCTCCACCTCATCCACCAGATCAAAGGTATCCCGGGCATCCCGGTCCAGCTTGTTAATAAAGGTAAACACCGGGATATGACGCATCGCGCATACTTTGAACAATTTGCGGGTCTGCGCCTCTACGCCTTTACCGCCGTCGATCACCATGACCGCCGAGTCCGCCGCCATCAGCGTGCGGTAAGTGTCCTCTGAGAAATCCTGGTGTCCGGGCGTGTCCAGAATGTTAATGCAGTAGCCGTCATATTCAAACTGCATAACGGATGAAGTGACGGAAATACCACGCTGTTTCTCGATCTCCATCCAGTCTGAGACAGCATGCCGCGCGGTTGCCTTTCCCTTGACCGATCCGGCGAGATTGATCGCGCCGCCGTAAAGGAGAAATTTCTCAGTCAATGTTGTTTTACCGGCATCCGGATGCGAAATAATCGCAAATGTCCGGCGCCGTTTGATTTCTTTTGTCAGATCTGCCACGTAAATCAGTCTCCTCTCATCGATTGAACGCTATGACATTTTTCTTGTTCAGCTTAAATTCATACTGGTTGACATCGGAACGGACCTTCCAGCCGATCCCGTTCCAGAAGCGGTTGCCGACATCATTGTCCGTAAATGCCACCAGTGAAATGGTATTAATCTCTTCCCGGATCAGCGCATTCATGCAAAATACAACCATCTGCTTGCCGATCCCGTTGCGTCTGCAGGATTCCGCGACGCACACATGATAAAATGTTGCCGTCCGGCCGTCATGTCCGCACAGAATTGCGCCGACAATCTCTCCGGCCTGCTCCGCGACCACACTGATGCCCGCATTGCGCGCCAGAAACCGCACGATATTCTCCCGGGAGTCATCGATACTGCGCAGCGCAAATCCATGAATTGACTCCCAGAGTGCGCGCACTTTATCATAATCCTCCGCCAGCATTGCACGGAGGGTTATTTTCTGATTCATTTTTTCTTACTCCTTCTAAACGGAGTGAATACCATATATTCACTCCGTCAACTCCGCATACTCCGCCCCGGAAGCCTTACAGAAATCATCCGGTGCAAGTCTGATCTGACATCCGATTCTGCCGCCGCTGATGTAGATCTCATCAAACAGCTGTGCGGTCTCGTCAATTCTTGTGACGAATTGTTTCTTCATGCCGATCGCCGTACAGCCGCCCCGCACATATCCGGTCAGCGGAAACAGCTCTTTCATATGAATCATCTGCACAGACTTCGCCCCGACGGACTTCGCGCACTTCTTCAGCGCAAGTTCTTCATCCACGGGAATGACAAACACATAATTCTGTCTGTCTGCGCCGACAGTGACCAGCGTCTTGAACACCTGCTCATGCGGCAGGCCGAGCCGGTCTGCAGTAGAACTGCCGTCTGTAAATTCGTCACATTCATATTCCTGATGCGTGAACGGAATCTTCATCCGCTCCAGAATCCGCATCGCATTTGTCTTTGATTCTTTTTTTGCCATGCAATCACTTCCAGACACTGGTGTTGTTCAGTCCGATATCTTTCTCATGGAAGACGGGGTTCCTGCCCGCTGCCTTCTGTTTCTCATAATCCTTCAGTGCTTTCACCGCAATCCCTGACAGAAGCACAATTGCAATGATATTGACAATGGCCTCCAGGCCCATCGTAATATCCGCCAGACTCCATGCGACATCAATATTGTTCTGCGCCCCGAAGAATACCATGGCGGCAGCCGCGATCCTGAAAATAACCATTGCCTTGTCACTCTTCGTTATAAAACGAATATTTGCCTCAGCGTAGAAATAATTGCCGATGATGGAAGTAAATGCAAACATGCATACCGCAGCAGTAATCACATGAATGGCAAACGGTCCGAACTGCTTTGCGACAGACTGCTGAATCAGCGGGATTCCGGAAAGTGTGGAATCCGTCTTGTAGACACCGGTCAGAAGCAGGATAAATACCGTGGTGGAACAAATCAGCAATGTGTCGATGTATACGGATATGGTCTGGGCCAGTCCCTGTTTTACCGGATGCGTGACTTCTGCCGATGCAGATGCATTCGGCGCGGAACCCATGCCGGCTTCATTGGAAAACAGGCCGCGCTTGATGCCGTAGACCATACAGGATCCGGTAAAGCCGCCGAATATCGCTTTGAAATCAAAGGCGGATTTAAATATGGTAACCAGCATCTCCGGAATCTCACCGATATTCAGGACAATAATCAGCAGTCCCAGTACGATATAAATTCCCGCCATAATCGGAACCATAACAGACGAAACCCAGCTGATTTTATCCGTTCCGCCGAAGAACAGAATCAGTGTGACCACAAACAGAATAATGCCTACAATCATCGGAATCCTGCTTGCTCCGAAATTCGGCACATAATATTCAAATGCAGAGACGATGTTATATGCCTGCAGGCCGTTAAATCCGAATGCAAATGTTGCAATCAGGGAAATCGCAAAAACAATACCCAGCCAGCGCGCATTCAGTGCTTTTTCTATATAATAGGCCGGACCGCCCTTGAAGGTATCTCCGTCCTTCTCTTTATAAATCTGCGCCAGTGTACTCTCGACGAACGCGGAAGATGCGCCGAGAATCGCCATCAGCCACATCCAGAATGCCGCGCCCGGACCGCCGACCACAATCGCAGTTGCAACGCCTGCCATATTGCCCGTACCGACACGGGGAGCGGTTGCGATCATCAGTGCCTGGAAGGAGGAAACTCCTTTGTCGGATGATTTCCGCTCCAGCATGCAGCGCATCGCATCCCGGAACATGCGGATCTGTACAAATCCGGTCCGGATCGTGAAGAAAATGCCTGCGCCGGCCAGCATATAAATCAGACACCAGGTGTAAAGTACATCATCAATTCTGGTAACAATCTGCGTGAAATTCATGTGTTGTTCCGCTCCTTCTTAGTAATCCATGTTATCTGCAGCTATATCCTTCACAACACCCAGAAATTCACGCAGCAGATTATTCGCGAGATAGAGCCGGTTCGACGGTGCGGCAATGCCGCTGACATTTCTGATTCCCGCCTTTACGGCAATTGCGCAGCTCCTGTAAATATGGAAGTTGTTTGTCACAATACCGGTCCTGTCCTGTTCCGGATTGATCTGAAGCATTGAAAATCTGATATTTTCCACAGTATTGGCGGACTGTTTTTCAATGAGAATCCGGTCAGCACGGATTCCCTGTTCCGTCAGATACTGCTTCATAATTTCCGCCTCCGGCGCGGGTTCGTTATATCCCTGCCCGCCGGAAACGATACACTTTGTCTTTTCATTTTCTTTCAGATAGGCCGCTGCCGTGTCCAGTCTGTTTTTCAGAACACGGCTGGGTCCGTAGTCATAAACCTGCGCGCCGAGAACAATTATAACATCCAGATCCGGTTCTCCTGCGCTGTGAAATCTGCTGAGGATTCTTCCCTGTACCACCGTGAAGCCTGCCAGCAGAATGACCAGCAGAATCAGTATGATCACGCGCATCGCAGCCGACAGCCGGCTCCAGAGATGAAATCTGCATGACACACCAAGAAGAAGCAGCATACAGCCAATCGCAATCCATACCAGAAAAAAACCGGTTCCGCTGCCTGTCCGGCTGACAATCAGACCATATATGATACACAGAATTCCTAAAATGCTCCAGATGATCTGTCCGCTCAGATGCTTCATCTCCTCACATAACTTCACGCAGAAAGCTGTCCCCTTCACGATACATGAAAATTACTCAGCCCAGTATACTCTGCCTTCCTTGCGGGCCGGTGCCGGCGGATTCTCACAATCCATATAGCCGACTGCACAGTGGCCGATGCCTTCCCACTCACCTTCGATGCCAAGATCAGCAAGAAGCTTTTTGTATTCGTCCATCTCAAATTCTTCTTTCGCCCGGTGAATCCAGATGCTTCCCAGTCCCATGGAATGTGCTGCCAGCATCATATTGCCGATCACGAGGCTTCCGTCATAGACCCGGTTCTTCCAGTCCTTTCTGGAAAGCACGATCAGCATAGCCGGTGCGCCGTAGAACGGATCAAATCCTTCATCCCAGCCGCCGATTTTGCAGTTATCAGCAGCAATTTTATTGCGCAGTTCCTGATTGGTCACTGCCACAATAATCGGATCCTGCTTACCCTGGCCGCTTGCCGCATAAAGGCCGGCTTCAATAATCTGGTTCAATTCCTCTTTTGTCGGAATCTCCGCCTTAAACTTACGAATCGATCTGCGTTCTTCCATTGCTTTAATTACTTCATTCATAACACGTTCTCCTTATCATAGTAATCACAATTATCCTGATCTCTTCATTTGAAAGTACAAAGGCCCGAACCTCAGACAAACCAGCACGGCTCGCAGCGCTTTGTATAATCCCGTACCAGCATCGCCCGGTGCGAAAGATACGCCTCATCGTCGAAGTATTTTGCGCCTTCCGGACATGCTTTGACACATGCATGACATTTGATACAGATCCCCGTCGTCTCCCATCTGCCGTCTCTTCCTGCAATGGAGCCCATCGGACAGACCGCCGCACATGTGCCGCAGCCGGTGCACCGTTCCCAGTCTGTCTTCGGCTTTGCCTTCAGAAAATTCTCCGGTTTCCCGTCCAGACCCGTCGGCGTATAATAAGGCGCGTCGGCTTTGCCTGGTACAAATATGGATTGACTCTTTGCTTCAGACAATTCTGTACGGTTCCCGGGAACAGCAGACCACTCTGTTATTTTCTTCTGAATTGCCTTTCCAAATGCTTTCAGTTCATTAAAATCCCGGGGATCCGGCCGCCCGAATCCGGGCATACCTGCCTGCCGGTCTTCCGTCATCATGTCTGCTGTGCCGGCAGCGGCCGTCGGATCTTTTTCAGCAAAGACATCCGCCGTTTCATGTTCTAAATACTGATTGTAAACTTTACGGAATGCCGGTGCCTTCTCATCCCAGGCAAATGCATGCTGCGCAGCAAACGCCGCCGCCCCGATCGTGGCAAAACCTCCTTCATTCAGACAGGCACACAATTCTGCCAGCGCATTGTCAAAACTCCGGTTTCCGAATGTCACCAGCGCTGCCGCAGCAGCACCGTTCCCTGCAAACCCGGACCTCACAAACGGCAGGATTTTATTCGGGAGTTTTCCTGCGTAGGTCGGCATGCCGAACACCACCAGATCATCCGGAGTAAACGTATATTGGTGTGAAAACTGATTCCAGTCTGTCCCTGACGGTACCCTTTCGGTATTCTCCGGAACAGTCCGCGCCTGCAGGCGTGTAAAATCAATCACTTCGCACGGTACATCATAGCTGACTGCGAGCTGTTCTGCAAGTGTCTCTGTCAGTACTTTCGTATTTCCTGTCGGACTGAAAAAAACTGCATAAACCTTCTGAAACATCTCAGGATACTCCTCATGCCGCTGATATTCGTTTATTGTACTGGTATGGGAATGTACTTGTCAACTGAGCGGCCCATATAAAAACTGCCGCATGAAGCATCTTCATGCGGCAGCCCATTTGCATCAGCTGTCAACCAATCTTCACATTCTCATTTCTGTACTGTGCGACGGTCTCCTTCAGCCGTCTTACGTAATAGCGGTAATTCTCCAGTGTCGTGTCGGGTGCTGCCTGATGGTCCGTGCAGATGATGCAGCCTCCCTGCTGAATCACCGGTGTCAGCCGTTCCAGTTCTGCCTCAATGGCCTCCGGTCCGTCGATGATGCTCAGCTTGTTGAACCCGCCAAAGAACTTCAGTTTCGGATATGTCTGCCGGACCGCCACAATATCGACACCTGCATTGACGTCGATCGGCAGAAAGCCTTCGATGCCGGCCTCGAGTGCTGCCGGAATGATAATCCGGAAGTCACCGTCCGTGTCCATAAATACATTGGCGACCCCGTGCTCCTTCAGGAACGGAATGATCTGTTTATAATACGGCGTCATACCCCTGCTCCGTCCAGTTCCTGACGGTCTGATCCCACGGCTCCATGCTCTCTTCCACAACGCCGTAATCGAGTCCTTCATTTGAAAAACTGAGGGCAGCGATTTCGCGTTCTCTGGCATTCATCGTGCTGATTCCTCCTTCATACCGCTGTTCCCGTTTTACTTCGACATTTTGTATAAAAGAAAAACGTGCCGCTGCAAAGTTACAGAGGCACGCATATTTAGCACAAAATAACGAATCCGGCATTGTGAATCGTCCCCTGTCTCCCTTTTTCAGATTTTACTGGGCGGACATCCCATAACCTGTTTGAACACTCTGGAAAAGTAATTCAAATCTATGAATCCGACCTTTTCAGCAGCTTCTACGGTTGTCATGCCGTCCTGCTGTATGTATTCACATGCCCGCGTAATCCGCAGGCGGTTCATGTATTTCACCGGAGAGAGTCCCGTCGCTTCCCGGAATATTTTCCGAAAATGATTCGGGCTGAACCCGCAGGCTGCCGCCAGATCATTAAACGCAGGAGGATCTGCCAGATGTTCTTCCATGGATGCCAGTACATCGGCGATCGCGAGATTGTTCCCGGCAGCAGTCTTTCTGTAAATGCGATTCTGTCTGTGGAGCGCCTGATGTAATTCCAGCAAAATCACTTCTGTGAACTTTTGCTTTTTTAACGCATAAAGCTGCTTCGCATCATCATAGTTCTCGAACATGCTTTCAAATAAGGATTCTACAAAGGCATATTCCCGCGGATTCAGATGAATCACGCCTCGTCTGGCCGGATTCGGACGGACAGTCTGCTGTGTCATTGCTGCATTTTTCTCTGATGAACCGGACAGATCGTCCTCTGCCGAAGTTTCATCCGGCAGTAATATTTCTCGCAAAAGTTTTATGAATTTACTGTCCAGCGCTTCGGGAAAAAACTGACAGTTATAAATAGAACTGACTTTACTGATTGAAAACCCATGCGCCGTGTACGGCGGCACAATGACCGAATCTCCCGGAATCAGCAAAGTCTCCACCCCGTCAAACACATGCAGGCAGGACCCGCGGCTGATCAAAAACAGCTCATAATATTCATGCATATGGATTTCGACAGAACGTGAGTCTGTCCAGTGTTCGAATGCAATGCCGGAAGCATCCCTCATATGCATTTCAAAATAAGGATATTCCAATCCGGATCCCTCCATTGTGACTGGAGACAGGGGACGGTTCCACTGCGCTCAATAATTCTCAGCATGTACTTCGAAGAATGACCGGGGATGCGCACATGTCGGACATACTTCCGGCGCTTCAGTTCCAAGTACCAGATGTCCGCAGTTGCGGCATTCCCAAAGTTTTACTTCTCCTTTTTTGAACACCTCCGCTGTTTCGATGTTATTCAGCAGCGCGCGGTAGCGGTCTTCATGCGCTTTCTCGATTGCTGCAACAAGACGGAATTTTTCAGCCAGTTCCGGAAAACCTTCTTCCTCTGCAGTTTTTGCAAATTTATCATACATATCTGTCCACTCGTAATTTTCGCCTTCTGCAGCAGCCTCCAGATTTGCAGGCGTATCGCCGATTCCATTCAATTCCTTGAACCAGAGTTTTGCATGTTCTTTCTCATTATCGGCGGTTTTCAAGAACAGTGCCGCAATCTGTTCATATCCGTCTTTTTTCGCACGGGATGCAAAGTACGTGTACTTATTTCTTGCTTCTGATTCACCTGCAAAAGCTGCAAGCAGATTCTTCTCTGTCTGTGTCCCTTCATATTTATTCGCCATAATACCCTCCTTCATTTATCGAAACCCGTCAATGGATATATTCATTATCCACTTAACGTAAGCATACGTCAAGTCACTGCCGAAACGGTGCCTGTCTCCTATTTGCCCCGTGTGAGCACGCTGTACAGCAATGTAACGGATACGGCCATCATGATCACCTCGGTCAGCGGCTGTGCACAGATCAGGCCGCGGAATCCAAACAGCCTGTTAAAAATCAGCAGCAGCGGAATGTACAGCAGAAGCTGTCTGACCACGGTGATGCCGAAGGCATACTGCGGCTTTCCCATCGCCTGAAAGGAAATCCGGCTCATGGAAACGGCACCCACAAACGGAAGGATCCACATCATGGTGCGCAGCACGGTACTGCCGGTCCGGATTACTTCCTCTGACTGTGTAAACATGCCGATCAGTGCCGGCGCCGCCAGTCCGTAAACAGCCATCAGGCAGAGTTCTGTACCTGATACGATGAGAATTCCGGCGCGGAGAACCTGCAGCATCCGCCGGTAATTCTTCGCCCCGTAGTTGTATCCCATAAGCGGCTGTGTTCCCGCCGCAAATCCCTGGTAAATGTAGCTGCCGAGCGACAGAATCTTCTGCGAGACACCCATGGCGGCAACTGTCAGAGCACCGTAAGTCACGGCCAGATTGTTATTGACGATATAAGCAGCGGAGGTCAGCAGTGTCTCCAGCGTTGCCGGGACGCCGACCCAGAAGATCTCGCGTAAAATATCCGCTGCCGGTTTGATGTAACGAACGGAAGGCCGCAGCAGTGTTTTCCTGCGTATATAGAACTGCAGAGACAGAACTGCCCCGATCCCGTTGCCGATCACCGTCGCGATTGCCGCGCCGCGGATCTGCATCCCGAACAGGAAGATCAATACAGGATCCAGCACAATATTTGCAGCGGTTCCGGCAATCATACCGATCAGTGAATAATTGACCGATCCTTCACTTCTGAGCAGCTGCCCGAATGTATAATTTCCCATCAGGCCGATGCTCCCGGCCAGCAGGATGGACACATATTGCTCTGTATAGCCGGAAGTATTCCGTTCAGCCCCCAGTCCCTTTATAATCGAATCGAGAAAAAGGAAACCGATTCCTGCCACAACTGCACTGTTTACAACCGTTAATACGATCCCTGTTGTCAGGGTATGGCAGGCTTTCTCCCGGTCGGATGCGCCGAGGCTTCTTGCAATCAGCGAGGCGGCACCGGTTCCGACCATATTGGAAACAGCGATCATGATCATCATCACCGGGTATGCCAGATTGACTGCAGCCAGCTGATAATCATCATGCATCCGTCCGATGAACCAGGTATCCGTCAGGTTGTACAGCGCCATGATCATCATGCCTGCAATCAGCGGAACACCCAGTTTCAGAACGGCTTTCGCCGGTTTTTCCTGCTGCAGCAGCAGGATCCTTCTGTCTTCTTTTTCGGTTTGTGTATCAAGCGTGTTCATAGCGTTTCAAGTCAGTCCCTGTTGTCTGTAATCTCATCTCAGTTGTCGTGCTTCTTTTGGGGAGCCGATACCTACTATAACACATTTCACATCGAAATAAAAAAAGAGTTCCTTGTTAATATCCGGTTCTGTGATTATAATAATCTCGTCAAAAACAAACGGAAAGATGAGGTACCTGAAGATGGAAACTGCAAATCATACGACTGTCACAGAGGAAGAAAACAAGCGTCTGAAAGGACTGGGATTCCTGAACAACAAAGGGACCGACTGTTTCTCGGCACGTATCATCACAGGAAACGGACGCATCACATCCGATCAGCTGCGGAAACTGGCAGATGCCGCTGACAAATATGGAGACGGTAAGGTCGTCTGCACGACACGCCTGACCGTCGAGATGCCCGGAATTCCTTATGAGCAGATCGATGCCTTCTCAAAAGCCCTGTCCGATGCAGGCATGGAGACCGGCGGAACCGGTCCGAAAGTGCGTCCGGTTGTCTCCTGTAAAGGAACGACCTGCAAATTCGGGCAGATCGATACCTATGCAGTCTCCGAAGAAATCCATGAACGCTTCTACAAAGGCTGGCACAATATCACGCTTCCGCACAAATTTAAAATTGCCGTCGGCGGATGTCCGAACAACTGTGTCAAACCCAACCTGAACGACATCGGAATCATGGGATGGCGCGGCGGCTATAAGATTTTCATCGGCGGCCGCTGGGGAAAACAGCACGCCATTGCACAGCCGCTGAATAAACACTTCACTGAAAAAGAAGAAGTCATGCAGATCATCGAGAAAGCTCTGCTCCTCTTCAAAGAACAGGGAAATCAGGGCGAGCGCTTCTCGCAGATGATCGACCGGATTGGCTTTGATGCCGTCGAGGCGCAGCTGCTCTCTGACGAAATACTGGAGCGAAAAGCAGAGATTCTGGCGCAATAAAGCTCCGTAAATCGTCCGATGCAGACCGGTCTCGCGAAAAAGAACTTGATTTTCCCATGCGTTCTATATAGAATTTAAATAGTGGGTAAAAAAGCAAACGCACGCCTGTTTTACAAAAAGCAGCCGCTGTCAGATAAATAAACGGAAAGGAACCGAATCAGTATGTTAAATATCATTAAGAATCTTGAAGACGCAAAGCTGTCCGTTGCACTGGAAGGACGTCTGGACACAACTACAGCACCGGAACTTGACAACAGTCTCAAGGAATCGATCGCAGATGTGAAGGAACTTGTATTTGATTTTGCAAAACTTGAGTATATTTCTTCTGCAGGTCTGCGCGTTCTTCTTTCCGCACAGAAGACAATGAATCAGCAGGGAAGCATGAAGCTGATGAATGTCAGCAGTGAAGTCAATGAAATCTTTGAGGTCACCGGATTTTCTGACATTCTGACAATCGAATAAGGAAATCAGTCCCTGCCCGAGAAACATTTCAACAGAGATAGATTTCAACAGAGATAGATTTCAACAAAAAGCCGCACGCATCACTGCGTGCGGTTTTCTGATTTATTATCACACAACGGCAACAGCCTCGATCTCTACCAGCGCACCTTTCGGGATTGCCGCAGCCTGAAATGCCGCGCGCGCCGGATAAGGCTCCGTGAAGAACTCTGCATACACTTCGTTCATCGCCGTAAAATCAGCAATATCCGCAAGCAGGACCGTCGTCTTGACAACATTGCTCATATCTGCTCCGGCTGCAGCCAGAATATTCCTGATATTGGTCAGACTCTGGCGTGTCTGCGCCGCAATATCATCTCCTGCAAATTCACCTTTCGCCGGATCAATCGGAATCTGTCCCGAAACATAGATCGTATTTCCCGCCTTAATTGCCTGTGAATACGGCCCGATCGCCGCCGGTGCCTTGTCTGTCGCGATTCTCTCTGCCATGATAGTTCCTCCTTAATATCTTTTCACTTATAAAGAAAAATCAAACGCCTCCGTCTGCAGCTCCCGGTTCTTATAATCCATCAGCCACGCCAGTGTTTCTCTGTGGACTTCTGCTCCGGTTCCGTCTGTACCGCCGGCCGGCTGCATTTTCCCGTTCAGTCTCCTGACCGGACTGCGTTCCTTCGTATCTCCGTTGGCCACACGGATCAGCCGGTCGATGTTCTGCTCCGTCACAAACCCGTGACCGGCCAGACGCTTCAGAAGCGTGAGATCATTCTGCTCTGCGATCATCTGTATAATTTCTTCCATTCTGCCAAGCAGTGAAGCCCAGAGAAGTGCATGTCTGCCTTCAGGCAGACCGGCAGCATACTCCAGCCTGCAGCACGTCATCCTGACACGGTTCAGGTTCAGATGCTTTTCCTGCAGAATTTCATCATAGGTACTGAAATCATACAGTCTGCCTTTCTGCCCGAACGCCTTCAGCAGATTTTTCAGCAAATAAGAATCAGACTGCGGAAAATAGACGGTCCCGTCTGTAAATACCGCTTCTTCCAGCGGGTTCTCCAGAAATGCGTCCGGACCGATCTCTCTTACCGATACGGGAACCTGTACCCGCCGGATGCCGGTCCGGAAAAAGGCCTCCCGGCAGATCCTGTATGTCTGTCCGCTGATCTCCGGTTCAGACGCTTCCCCGAAATACCGGACCAGCTCCAGTCCCGAAGCCGTTTTCCTGTACAGAATGTCATGCTCTGTGAAATACACCGGATTCTTTTCCGCTGCGCAGATCCTGTGAATCCCGCGCTCCTTTGCAAACGGGTCATGTACATTTACCAGAACCCCCTCAGGCAGTTCCGTCAGCGAGGCCGGCAGCTTCACGCCTTCCAGCAGCGGGCAGTCTGCAAACACATCCGGCGCCGCTGCCGTTGTTCCCTCACGTATTTCATAGAAATCAGGCGCTTCGCTTCCATTTGCCGCAGCCAGAACCTGATTCCGGTAAATACCGAAGCCGTCTGTGGAATAAACCTGATTGCCTTCCGCAAACCGAAGCGTGCAGGTGATCTCTCCGATTGCATCGATCTGCCGGACGCTCGCCGGGATCATAACCCGTTCCAGACCCGTGGCCAGAAACGCACCAACACCGATCGTTTCGATTCCCTCTTCCAGAACCAGTTCCGTCAGACTCAGGCACAATTCAAATGCACCTGCCTCAATCACATGCACCGTTCCCGGCACCCGGATCGACTCGATAAACAGCCCGTCTTCATAGAACGTGTGTGTCCCGACCGCGCGGACCGGCAGGCCTCCAATCTCTGCGGGAATCTCCACCCGCAGCGCACTGCCGTGATAAGCTGTCACACGCACCCCGTCCCCGCTTCTCACATAATCAAATTCATAACTCATTTCTGCTAAATCTCACAGCTTCTCTCAATCGGATCATTCAGATTTCCAAATCAAACGCCTCAGCTTCCCGCAGCAGTTCACCGCCGCGCGCATGCATCATAAACTTCTCATTAAACCGGAAATATGCATCACATCCGTGTTCTGCGATAAACTGTGCACTGGTTCTGCTCACCGTCAGATTGGTCACCAGCACCAGCATCTCGTTGCCGGTGCCGAAATTTTCCTCTACAAACCGGAACAGATTGTCCAGTTCTCCGGACAGTTCTGCCTGACGGGCCTGCATTGCCTGTACACGCTTCTGATAATCGGTACGCACGAGCGCAAATGCCGCTTCTGCCTGTTCCGGATGCTCCAGACGGATCTTCTGCTGCAGGGCCGCCGCAAATGCAATCGGATAGGCATATTTCCGCTGCTCTTCCTCTGTCAGACCGTTTGCCGCTTCCAGACGCTGCATTTCCATTTTATTCTTTGCCGCAACCGCTTCGAGCGCATCCGCAATGTCTTCTGCCCGGGCGGCGGATCCGCCATCTCCGGATGCGGCATCCCGGATCTTCCGGAGTTCCGGCAGCAGTGTTTTGAGTGCTTCCTCTGTCTCCACCTGTTCGCGGATCTCTGGCATAATGGCCTCCATCAGGAGTCCCATGATGGTAATCCGCTCGTCGAAGGAAGCAGAAGCCGCACGCCTGCGCACCTCTTCCGACTCGGATCCGTGCAGAATATCATATACCTGATAGTCTGTCCGGTATTTCCGGTACAATTCATAATAGGTCGCAAATTCCTCTGTAATGCGGGAACTGTGCAGGTACTGGCTGATCAGCGTGGCATCCACCGGATACCCTTTTTCTTCATACAGGAAAATTGCCTCTGAAAGATCTTCCCAGCCGCGGGCTGTCACATAGGATTTCCCGTCGACGGTCGATGTGATCTCATAGAAGTCATCGCTGCGGATGTCCAGATAGGTCAGGATTGATTTGTGCAGCCCCTTCTGCTCCGCATACAGCTTCCAGGTATCAAATTCCGGCTCAACTTCCAGCACCTTCAGGCGGTCCAGCGTCGCGATGTCAAACTCCCGCACAGATTTGTTGTATTCCGGCGGATTTCCGGCCGTCACGACAACCCATCCCTTCGGCATTTTGTGATTTCCGAAAATTTTATACTGCAGAAACTGCAGCATGGAAGGCGCCAGCGTCTCGGACACACAGTTGATCTCATCCAGGAACAGAATGCCCTCCTGCTTCCCGCTTTTCTCCATGGTCTCATACACAGACGCAATGATCTCACTCATCGTGTATTTTGATACATCATACGTCTCGCCGCCGTATGTTTCCTGCGCGATAAAGGGCAGGCCCAGTGCACTCTGACGCGTGTGATGTGTCATGGAATACGTCACCAGAGCCACGTCCATTTCCTTGGCAATCTGCTCCATAATTGCAGTCTTTCCGATTCCCGGCGCTCCGAGCAGGAAGACCGGCCGCTGTTTTTCAACCGGAATCCGGTAGTTTCCGTAAGCATCCTTTGCAAGGTAAATGCTGACGGCCTGCTGAATCTGTTTTCTGGCTTCTTCTATGTTCAAAGTCTTTCCTCCATAAAATCTCTGTCCGAAACGGCCAGGTCCTCTTCCGCGATCTCCAGCTTCATGGCCCACGGCGGCACCTTCGGCACTGCCTGCCGTCCTTTCAGGAAAATGAAAGCAGTCCGGTAATCCGGCATCCTCTCCGGAAAAGTTCCGAGTCCGTCGGTAAAATAAACCAGTCCCTTCAGATCCGGTATGGATCCTGCCGCACGCAGCTTCTCTACATAGTCAAATACCGGGCGGAAATCCGTGCCGCCGCCGCCCTTCAGTTCAAACTGCTGCATATATGCTTCAAATTCTTCCGGCGATGTCAGCGTCACATCCTGCTGGATGATACTGTCGCACTGGATAATATGCACGTTCATCCGTTCAAAAAACTGGTCGGTATGACACAGAATGGTACAGGTCTGCCGCAGGAAATTCTGAACCGTCCGGCCCATCGTCGAGCCTGACGTATCAATTGCGATTACAAAGTCACGGATCTTTCTGACGTCCCGGTACTCCAGCGGCTCGATCAGCGGCATCTTATCGTACAGCTGCAGTCCGTACGTATAATAAATATAATCAAATTCCTCGTGACTGACATGCATTTCCTCATGGAACGTCACAAACTTCCGGAGAAATGTCCGGTAGTTATATTCGCCGCGGTGTACGGCTTTGATATTGTCTGACAGAACATCCGGAACCTTACCCTGATTTTTTTCGAAGGATTCGACATCCATTTTGACATTTTTCGCCAGGCGGCCCCAGACAGAACTGTTTTCGTCAAACTGGTCATTGTCCTTCTTCATCGCCTCCTGGTTATCCGAAAACTCCTCCGGAATCCAGAAGCTGTGCAGATCCCTGTGAAACAGCGATGCATCCCGCAGCAGCATTTCTGTCACACGCGGATGCAGATAAAAATAATGATACAGGTTTTCCGCTGTAATCTTTCCGGCTCTTCCCTTCAGCTCCTCGATAAAATCAATCCGCTGCCGGTCTCCTTCTGTCCTTAAGACATCCCAGTTCAGTTCCAGAATCACATTTTCCACGGCGAGATCCGCGGCAAAATCCCAGTATTTCGAATCCAGATTGCCATACTGAAACGGGTGATTGAAAATACAGTGCAGCAGCATATGCAGATAAATCCGCGGAAGCAGTCCGGGTTCCTTCCGGAAATACTGAATAACCATCTGTTCGTCACAGATGATACGCCGGCCGTTTGTGCCGAAGCCCTCCGGATGTTTCATCTTCTGAACACCGTTGCGATAAAAAACAACCGGCATCTTCAGGATTGCGCGGTTGAAATACGGCATTGTAACAATCAGCTGTTCCCGCGTGTGCTCCAGAATCCGGCCGGCCAGTTTTTTTGCGTAATTCTCTTTTCCCTCATCCCGTATTACAGGTGTTTCCATCCGTTCCATCCGTCTCTTGTTCTCCGGTATCATTATTCAGGTGTCGTTCCTGCAATTACGTTATGCCGCCCGGACACACTCGAACTATACCATGCCCGCCGGAGGACTGCAAGAGCTGTCATCTCCCGTCAGATTCTTCCGGCTTTTGCTCCTGTCCCTCTGCGGCTTCATAGGATGCAATCACTGCCTCCAGGCGCCGCTGCTCCTGCCGGTACCTGCGCCGGCGGATCAGAAATGCCGGAATCAGGACAAGTATCCCGACAGCCGGAATCCAGTCAAGCAGGACCGATAAGCCTGTTGTGATCCCCGCAGAACTCATACCTGTCCCTCTTTTCTCTTCCGGCTCAGCATCGCATAACCCTTCTCCTCCGCACGCGCGCGCAGGACACACAGACGCCGCTGATAACTGCGGAAGTACAGAATATAGCCCAGAACGCACGCCGCAAAAATCCCCAGCAGAACTGCATGCCGGACATTGCTGCGCGCAGGTGAATCCGGCCGCGCCGCCAGAGGAACCGCCGTTTCCACGATCTCCTCCGCAGGAATTTCCTCCACAACATCAATCACAAGCTGCTTTCCGCCCTGTGCGGTCTCCGTCTCCGCTGATTCTGCCATCGCCGGTTTCCCCGACAATCCAAATAGCATACATAACACAGCCAGAAACACAGCCCCGCATATATACCGATAATAATTTCTTTTTATCATATCTTATATCCCATAATCCCTTCGTAAACCTTCTGCAGCGTGTTCACGCAAAATGCACCTTCAAATGCAGTATATTCCCGATATGATCCGGTATGTACACGTCCCATGCCTCATCCGGATAGGTGAACAGAACGCCTTCTTCCGCACTTGCAGAGACGGGTTTGTAAACGGCACCGGATTCTCCCACTGCATAAATCCCGCTGTAATTCACACCGATGCCGGCATCTTCCACATACATCAGGAATGTGTCATCGCCGACTTCACTGCCGGTCAGCTGCGGACTCTCGGCATCGACGCCTGTGACCTGCTCTGCAGTCTGTACCGTCTGCCGGTTGACCAGTGCCACCTCTATAGTCAGTTCTCCGTTTCTGATCGGTTCTACTGTAAAGCTCCTGCTGCCGGCCTCGTAGACCGGAAGCTGGTGCTGCCGCATTGCGGCGGTGACGCGTCCCACCGGAAGAAGTGAATGTACATCGATCCGGTAGACGGGCAGTCCGCGCACGCCTTCCTGCTCATAGATGACCTGATATTCCGGCAGGATGAACAGCGCGGGCAGCAGCAGAAACAAAACCATTGCCGCAATCAGAACCCCTCTCTGCAGGGACAAACGTTCCTTTCTGTATACCGCATAGGAGGACAGCGCTTCAATCGGT
>JAFUCM010000150.1 GCA_017459675.1 Eubacterium sp. | reverse complement strand
TTGATGCCGCCCGGAAGTACGTACGTGAGATGGTCTATGCAGATGACCAGGAACGCGTGGGAGCTGCTCTCGAGAAGGAAACGCTGCTGCGTTTTCTGCATGAACATGGAAGTTTCTGCATGCAGTTCCGGATGGTGACAGACGGCATGCCTGTTTTCTATAAGATCTCGGTCAGTCCGGCGGAAGGAGAGGATCATCACCATATCATCTTCAGTATGACCAATATTGATCAGGTCATCTCGGAAGAGGCGCGGTTGGAAGCACAGCGTCAGAGTATGGTTACGTATGCCAGCATTGTCAAGGCACTGGCAACCGATTACATCTGCATCTATTATGTGAATACAGATACTGATCAGTTTATTGAATACAGCGCACAGGAGCAGTATGAGAAGCTGGAAATTGAGAAAAGCGGTGAGAATTTCTTTGAATTCAGCAGAAAGAATATTGTGCGGATTGCCCATCCGGATGATGTGGACATGTTCCTGCAGGCGTTTACGAAGGAAAATATCCTGGCAGGACTCACGCATCATCACAACTACACACTGACCTACCGGCTGCTGTTTGACGGAACACCGGTCTATGTGCATATGAAGATCAGCCGCATGGAGGATGAAAATGACCACCACATTGTTGTCGGTGTCAGCAATGTCGATGCGCAGATCCGCAGAGAGCAGGAACATGCGCGTGCACTGCGGCTGGCAAATTATGATGCGCTGACCGGCGTTAAGAGCAAACATGCCTATTCAGAAGAAGAACGCAAAATTGACCGGCAGATCTCTTCGGGCGCGCAGGATTCATTTGGAATTGTCATGTGTGATGTGAACGGACTGAAACAGATCAATGACGCCCGCGGTCATAAGATGGGAGACCAGTTCCTCAAGGATGCCTGCAAAATCATCTGCACGATTTTCCGGCACAGTCCGGTGTACCGTGTCGGCGGAGATGAATTTGCCGTGCTTCTGCGCAACGGGGATTATACAATCCGGACAAAGCTGATGCGCATGCTTGAAAAGCGGAATGAAAAGGCCGAACAGCAGCTGAAACTTCTGCAGGAGCAGGGTGTAGACACGATTACAGGAACACTGGAACATCCGGAATGCATCATGATCGCAGGCGGACTTGCGATCTACAGGCCGGGAGAAGACAAGTGCGCGTCGGAGGTATTCGAGCGTGCGGATCTGGCAATGTATGAGAATAAGAAAATGCTGAAGAGTGAGCTGGTGTAGTATACGCTGCAGTCGGTATTGATGCAGAAAAAGAACGGGAGAACTGCCGGATGGCAGTTCTCCCGTTCTTTATATTATAGTGTTTGCCAGGCTCTTTTTCTGATGCTCCCACGGATTGCTCCGCACGTTGTGCTCCCGCAATCCTCCGCCATTCGCATTTTCGCGCTGCTTCTGCATCGCTGCATGCTCATGTCGGGGCGGGTCAGTACCCTTTCCACATCCGCAAGCAAGCTTGCGATGCGTTCAAGGTCCCTGACCCTGGTATCATCAGATGATATCTTCTCTGCGGACGTAGCCAGGGTTGTCCGGGGTTCCGATGATTTCGTCGACGTGAAGCACTTCGGCCCATTTATCGATCACCTGATATTCCAGATGGATTCCTTTTCCGATATGCGCGTGTGCCTGAATCAGACTGTTCTTGATTTCTACGCCTTCATCGATCACGACGCCGCGGCCGATAATGGAGTTCTCAACTTTACCCTTGATGACACAGCCGTTTGCGATAATGGAGTTCTTTGCGCTCGCACCGCTGAAATAATGAGTCGGGCAGAAGTCCGAGGTATCGGTGTAGACCGGCCACTGCTCAGAGAAGAGCTGGTTCTGGACTGCAGGATCAAGCAGTTCCAGGTTCGCGTCGAAGTAGCTCTTGAAGTCAGTCAGTGCTGCAAAGTAGCCGCGGTGTGCAACGCCGCGGATATCAAGATCGCGGCAGGACATTGCGACAATCTGGCAGAGGTTGCAGATGGAGGAGTAATCCACTGCCTTGTGAACCAGATCGATAAACAGCTGGCGGCTCATTACATAGGTGTCCATGAAGATGTCACGGTCTTTTGCGGTTCCGCGGTTCCGCTCAATCCCCTCAACACCCTTCTGACGGTTCAGCTTCAGATAATCACTCAGCAGGAAGCGGTCCTTCGCCTCATTGGTTCTGTGGTACAGGAGTGTGATGTCCGCACCGGATTCCACGTGCTGCTGCAGCAGTGCATCAAAATCCTGTGTGAATACCATATAGTTCGGCGCGATGACAACATACGGAAAACTCATGCGCTCGATGATGGAAAGGTTCTCCATAAATACAGAAATATCTGTGTTGTAGATGTCGCTTGCGGAGTTGGACTCTGCGAACAGCACCTGAATATGACCGCGCTTGGAGTTGATGTTGTAGTTGCCGGCAGTCCGGATATGCTCTGTCAGGGAGCGTGGATTTTCACGGACATAGACCAGAATGCGGTCGATGTCACTGTTGCTCATGTTGGAAAGAGGGAAGTCGATGACGCGGTATTTTCCGGTGAACGGAAATGCGCCGATCGGACGGTATTTCTGCATTCCTTCAATATTAATATGGTTTGCAGACGAATTAATAATGCCAAATGCTTTTGCCATGATTATTCCTCCTCCTTCACATCAGCTGCGACCAGCGTGATATTCTTGCTCTTTGCGGAGCCGACTGTTGTACCAGCTTCTACAACGACGTCGCTTGCCACCAGGGCGCGTGTAACGACTGCACCTTCTTCGACCTTTACATTCGGCATCAGGACGGAGTCGATGACTTTCGCACCGGTCGCGACTTCTGCGCCGGAAAACAGGACAGAGTTCCGGACAAGACCGTCGACCTTGCAGGCCTCTGTGATATAAGCCCGGTCGATCTCTGAATTCGGTCCGAGGTACTGCGGCAGTGCACCGATGTCCTCTGTATAAATGGTCCAGGAACCGTCGCGCAGATTCAGCGCATTGCCTTCATCCAGCAGATCCATATTTGCCTCCCAGAGGGAGTCGATCGTTCCGACATCCTTCCAGTAGCCCTGGAACTTGTAAGCGAAGAGCCGCTTGTCATTTGCCAGCATGGTCGGGATGATGTCCTTGCCGAAGTCGTGGCTGGAATCCGGATTGACCATATCGTCGGTCAGCATCTTGCGCAGAAGCTTCCAGTTGAAAATATAGATTCCCATAGAAGCAAGGTTGCTCTTCGGCTTCTCGGGTTTTTCTTCGAATTCGAGGATCATGCCTTCTGCATCGGCATTCATGATGCCGAACCGGCTTGCCTCTTCGAGCGGAACCGGAATGACGGCGATGGTCGCATCCGCGTTGCGCTGCTTGTGGAAGTTCAGCATCTCAGAATAATCCATCTTATAAATATGGTCACCGGAAAGAATCAGAAGATATTCCGGATCGTAGGTATCGATAAAGTCGATATTCTGGGAGATTGCATCCGCTGTGCCGCGGTAAACATCCAGATCTGCATCGGCTTTCTCACGCGGCGGCAGTACATAGACGCCGCTGTCACGGGAATCCAGACCCCAGCGTCTGCCGGCTGCGACATAACTGTTCAGCAGAACTGATTCGTACTGTGTCAGAACGCCTACCACATCGATGCCGCTGTTTGCACAGTTACTGAGCGGGAAGTCAATGATACGGTATTTTCCGCCATAATGAACTGCCGGTTTTGCGACCCTTGTGGTCAAATCTTTCAGTCTGCTGCCGCGTCCGCCTGCAAGAATCATGGCCAACATGTTATTTTGCATAAAGCAACACCCCCTGTTTGGTGAAAATAAATAGCAAAATCTGAGAAATTCTGCATTAGATGTAGTAATTATACAATGATTGTCTCGGAACGTAAAGAGGTTGCGGGGAAAATCGTCTGAATAGTTCGCGGTTTTCGAGTGGATTCCTGTATGTTCGATAGAAACTGAATACACACAGAAGGAAGCCGCGCATAACGATTTATGATATACAAATTATGATTTATTGTGGAATAGCAAACAGGGTTTACGAAAAAGAATTAATTTGTTAGAATAAAGAATCATTTAAATGGGAGTTGACTGATGAAAGAATCGCTGATTGAACGTATGTTTTCAAATATGGCGGAAAATGGAGCGGTTGCAAGTGTGATTCTGTCAATCACGGCCATGCTGTTTCTTGGATTTCTGATGACGCGCCTGACCAAGCGCCTGAAACTTCCGAATGTAACGGCCTATATCGTAACCGGGATCCTGATCGGTCCTTACTGTCTGAATCTGATTCCGGCGGGCATCACGGACGGGATGTCCTTTCTCTCGGACATCGCACTTGCATTTATAGCATTCAGCACCGGTGAATTTTTCCGGCTCGATACACTCAAAAAGAACGGCGCAAAGGTGGTTGTGATAACATTGATGGAAGCATGCCTTGCGTCGGCTTTTATTTTCGCTGTCACTTTTTTTGTATTGCGGATCAATCTGCCGTTTTCGATCGTGCTGGCGGCGCTGGCATCGGCAACGGCACCTGCATCAACGATGATGACGATCCGGCAGACAGGCGCAAAAGGGGATTTTGTCAATACCCTGCTGCAGGTCGTCGCGCTGGATGACGTCGTGGGCCTTGTCCTGTACAGCATCGCAATCTCCGTAGCACTTGCTGTCAGCAGCGGCGCGGGATTCAGCATCATCAGTGTCATCCGGCCGATCTTCATCAACATCTGTGTTCTGGTGCTGGGCGGATTTTTCGGACTGTGCATGAAATGGATGATGCCGAACGGAAGGTCGACGGACAACCGTCTGATCATTTCGATCGCCATGCTGTTCGCTTTCTGCGGCATCTGCGCGATCCTCGGCGTGTCGCCGCTTCTGGGCTGCATGTCCATGGGCATGGTTTACATCAACGTATCAGATGATGAGCGTCTGTTTATGCAGCTGAATTATTTTACGCCGCCGATCCTGCTGCTGTTCTTCGTGCGGTCCGGTGTTTCCTTTAATCTGAGTGCGCTGGTGGATACCTCCAGCGAGATCGGCTCCGTCTCACTGCTGACAGTCGGTGTTATTTATTTTATCGTCCGTATTATAGGAAAATACATTGGTGCATGGGTCGGCTGCGCGATGGTCGGGAAACCATCGAAAGTCAGAAACTATCTTGGACTTGCGCTGATCCCGCAGGCGGGTGTGGCGATCGGTCTTGCGATGCTCGGTGCGCGGACACTGGGCGGTGCGGCAGGCGAGGCACTGCAGACCATCATTCTGGCCTCCAGCGTCCTGTATGAACTGGCCGGGCCGGCATGTGCCAAGGCTTCGCTGTATCTGTCCGGATCTTACTCTGACAGGCTGGAGGATCTGGTGGATGCAGAAGAAACAGCCGAAGACGGTCACAAAAAGACCGAGGCGGAGCTTTTGATCGAGCGGATCGGCAGGATCCAGGAAGAACTGAAGAAAACACATCCGGAAACATCGCCGGAAGAGGCGGCATTCCTTGATGCGGCAGAAGATCAACTGGCCGCCCAGTATGGCATTGCGCGGCGCGGCGGACTCGGTGCACAGCGGCGCGGCCGGCGGGATACGTGGTGAAGAATTCGGGTGATTATAAGGAGGCGAAGGTATGACATATGGACAGGACATGATAACGAGATGGATCGGAAGCTGGTCAGGCGAAATAAACGGAATGACAATTCTGTTCCGGGTGCTTCTGACAGTGATTCTGGCGGCATTTATCGGCTGGGAGCGCTCGAGTAAGCGGCATGCTGCAGGTCTGCGTACGTTCATTATGATTGCAATGGCCTCCAATTCTGCGGCCATGATTGATGCCTGGCTGATGGAAACAAGAGGACTGGCGATTCCGGCAATCTCGGCGGCAGTGGTGATCGGCGCATCCATGATCAGTGTTTATACGATTCTGTTCAGCTCCCGCAACCAGATCAAGGGACTGACGACATCGGCCGGCCTGTGGACCTGCGGAATTGTGGGACTGTCGATCGGGCTCGGCTTCTACACGGCAGCGGTAATCGTGACAATTATCATGATGATTTGTCTCTCCGTGCTGCCGCGGGTGGAAGGATATCTGAAGGACCGCTCTAATTTCTTCGAAGTGCATCTGGAATTAAATACAGCCGGTGATTTGAAGGATTTCGTTGCAACAGTCCGGAAACTCGGCATGCATATTGATGAGATCGAGTTCAATCCGGCTTATCTGAACTCGGGTCTTTCTGTCTATACTGTTTCGCTCAGCATTCACAGTAAAGAACTGAAACATTTCAAAACACATACGGAAATCATCGATGCGATGCGGTCGCTTGAGTATGTGTCCCATATCGAGGAAATGAAGTAGAGGAAGAAATATGTCCGCCGTGCAGTGTGCGACGGGAGTGTGCATACGGGACTTAAATTGAAGCAGGGAGAGAATTTGCAGAAATGGTAAATGCTCACCCTTCTTTTTGTGGATTGCTGGTTGACAGCGCGTAAACTCCGGCGTATTATACTTCGTTGACGAACTAATTTACGGGCAATTGATATCTGAAACGACAGGAGCGTATTTAAATGGAAGACCTGAATCTCGTTCTGTTTGATAAATACCGGCAGATGGGCAGGATGCTGCGGATCGGGCGCTCGCCTGGCGAACTGGTTGCAGGTGCCGGCGGGGAAGCGGACCACATACAGCAGGCACAACAAACAATGAAGTCGGACCAGAGTCATGATGCCTGTGCAGTCCACCACAGGGATATCATTCTGGGCATTCTGAAAATGAACGGCAGCGGCATGCGACAGAAGGATCTGACGGAGGAGATGTGTGTCAGCGCGTCAACGCTCTCACAGATGATCCGCAAGCTGGAGGAAGAGGAGCTGATCGAGCGGAAGCCGGACCCGTCGGACCGGCGCGCGGCGATTCTGGATATGACTGCAGCCGGCCGGGAGCGGGCGGCGATCATGGGGCAGGCATTTGAAAATATGCTGCACTACCTGTTCCGCAACTTAAGTGAAGATGACAAGCGGGAAATGATCCGCCTGTTTGATTTGATTCTGGAGGATGAAGTAACATGCTGAAAACACTGACAGCACATATTAAAGAGTTCAAACTGCCGACCATTCTGACACCGGTCTGCATGGCGGGTGAGGTCGTTTTTGAGATGCTGATTCCGCTGCTGATGGCATCCATTATCGACAACGGGGTACAGGCCGGCAATATGCGGCACATCGTGACAACGGGACTGCTGATGCTGCTGATGGCGGCGGGCGGTCTTGCGACAGGCGTGCTCGGCGGCGTATTTGGTGCGCGCGCGTCAACCGGATTTGCCAGAAATCTGAGAGAGGCGATGTTCAACAATATCCAGACATTTTCTTTCTCGAACATCGATATATTCAGCACACCGAGTCTGATTACCCGCCTGACAACGGATATCACGAATATTCAGATGGCGTTCCAGATGATTCTGCGGATGTTTGTCCGCGCGCCCATGAGCCTGATCACCGCGATGGTCATGGCCTTTATTATCAATGCCCGTCTGGCCAGAATTTACCTGGCGGCAGTTGTGATTCTGGCGTTTTTCCTCTTCCTGATTATCCGCAAGGCGACCGGGTATTTCCAGAAAATATTCCCGCGCTACGACGATCTCAATGAGAGTATCGAAGAAAATGTCCGTGGGATCCGCGTGGTAAAATCCTTCGTCCGCGAGGGCTATGAGACGGACAAGCTGAAAAAAGCCAGCAGCAACATCTATAAGCTTTTCACGAAGGCGGAACGGATGGTTATCCTGAACGCGCCGCTGATGCAGATTACAGTATATACCTGCATCATTCTGATCAGCTGGCTCGGCGCGAAGATGATCGTGGTCGGGGATCTGACAACCGGTCAGATGATGAGCCTTCTGACTTATTGTATGAATATCCTGATGAGTCTGATGATGCTCTCCATGGTATTTGTTATGATTACGCTGAGCCAGGCCAGTGCGAAGCGAGTCTGTGAAGTGCTGAATGAGACCACTGATATCACCAATCCGGAACAGCCGGTTATGGAAGTGGCAGATGGAAGCATTGAATTCCGGAATGTAAGCTTTTCCTATAAAACAGGAGCGGACGGAACAGATGGGGATCCGGAAGCTGCAGATGCAGTCGGTCTGAAGACTGGTCTGGTCGGACCGGGGATGGAAGAAAACGGCGGCAATACTTCCCGTAGTGTTCTCCACAATATCAACCTCTCGATCAGTGCCGGCGAGACCATCGGCATCATTGGCGGCACCGGCAGCGGCAAGACCAGTCTGGTCAATCTGCTTTCCCGTCTTTATGACGTAGATGAAGGTGAGGTGCTTGTTGGCGGGCGGGATGTCCGGACGTATGATCTGGATACCATCCGGAGCAAAGTTGCGGTTGTCCTGCAGAAAAATGTTCTGTTCTCCGGAAGTGTACTTGACAATCTGCGCTGGGGCGATGAAAATGCCACACTTGAGGACTGCCGGCGTGTCTGCCGGATTGCTTGTGCAGATGAGTTTATTGATGCAATACCGGAGGGATATAATACCCGCATCGAGCAGGGCGGCAGCAATGTCTCGGGCGGCCAGAAACAGCGCCTGTGCATCGCCCGTGCGCTGCTGAAAGACCCGAAAGTCATTATTTTTGATGACTCGACCAGCGCAGTTGATACGGCGACAGATGCAAAGATCCGCGCGTCTCTGGCCAGCGAACTGCCGGGTACGACAAAAATCATCATTGCACAGCGCATTTCCAGTATTGCGCATGCGGACCGTGTCATCGTGATGGAAGACGGACATGTGGACGCATTTGACACACCTGAAAATCTGCTTGCAAATAATCAGATTTATCAGGAAGTTTACGAATCACAGGTGGGCGGTAATGCCGACTTTGACGAAATGATGCCGGAGGGGGAAACCCACGTCCACGCCAGCAGAGGAGGTGAAGCATAATGCCGGGACCGGGAATGAGAGGACCGCGCGGGATGAAAACGACTGTTGAGAATCCGATGAAGGTGCTCGGCAGACTGCTGGCCTACGTGGCGCGTAATTACCGCTTTCATATGATTCTCGTGTTTGTCCTGATTGTCGTCGGTGTTCTCGCCAATGTACAGGGGACGCTGTTTACCAGAACATTGATTGATGACTATATCATGCCGCTTCTGAAGACGCAGAATCCGGATTTCGGGCCGCTTGCGCGTGCCATTATGCGCGTCGCCTGCTTCTATGCGATCGGCGTGATTTCAACCTACACTTACCAGCGGATCATGATCAATGTCACGCAGGGGTCGCTACGCGATCTGCGCAATGATCTGTTCACACATATGGAGACGCTGCCAATCAGTTATTTCGACACGCATGCACACGGCGATATCATGTCCGTCTATACCAACGATATCGATACCATGCGGCAGCTGATCAGCCAGAGTATTCCGCAGCTGATCAACAGTGCATTTACCATTGTCAGTGTCATCGTCAGCATGTTGATTCTGGATATCCCGATGACATTTGTGACGCTGGCAATGATCGGCCTGATACTGGTTATAACAAGAAAGATTGGCGGCCTGTCCGGCAAATACTTTGTCGCGCAGCAGAAGGATCTGGGAAAACTGAACGGGTATATTGAAGAAATGATGACCGGTGAGAAAGTTATCAAAGTATTCAGTCATGAGGAACAGGCAAAGGCAGAGTTCAGAGAACTGAACAATCAGCTGTTTGACAGTGCAGATAAGGCAAACCGTTTTTCAAATATTCTGGGACCTGTCAACGGACAGCTGGGCAATGTGAATTATGTGGTCTGTGCCATCGTCGGCGGCATCTTCGCAATTTATCATATCAGCGGGCTGACGGTTGGTGCGCTGGCCAGTTTCCTTACTTTTAACAGGAGTCTGACGATGCCGATCAACCAGATCAGTATGCAGCTCAATTCCATTATTATGGCTATTGCAGGTGCGGATCGTGTCTTTAAACTGATGGATGAGACACCCGAAGCGGATGAAGGATATGTTACATTGGTGCGCGCAAAGCGGTCCGGGGATGAACTGGTGGAGTGCCCGGAACACACTGGTCTGTGGGCGTGGAAGCACGTGCACCAGGCAGACGGCGCCGTGGAATATAAGGAGCTGAAAGGACATCTGGTCATGGAACATGTCGATTTCGGCTATGTTCCGCAGAAAGAAGTGCTGCATGACATTTCCCTGTTCGCAAAGCCGGGACAGAAAATTGCATTTGTCGGTTCTACAGG
>JAFUCM010000149.1 GCA_017459675.1 Eubacterium sp. | reverse complement strand
TGTTGCCCGCATCAAAGAGCAGATTGATCAGATCGGTGCGATTTATGACTGGGATATGGAAGTCAACACGACGGATCCGAAGTTCTTCAAGTGGACACAGTGGATTTTTGTCCAGATGTTCAAAAAGGGTCTTGCCTATGAAAAAGAATTTCCGATTAACTGGTGCCCGTCCTGCAAGACAGGTCTTGCGAACGAGGAAGTCGTAGACGGAAAATGTGAGCGCTGCGGCACAGAAGTCACCAAGAAGAATCTCCGCCAGTGGATGCTCAAGATCACAGCTTACGCGGAACGTCTTCTGAATGACCTCGACAAGCTTGACTGGCCGGAGAAGGTCAAAAAGATGCAGACCGACTGGATCGGCAAATCCTACGGTGCGGAAGTAGAAGTCCCGATCGACGGATTTGACGAGAAGATTACGGTTTACACAACACGTCCGGACACCCTGTTCGGTGCGACATTCATGGTTCTTTCCCCGGAGCATCCGCTCGCTGCAAAGCTTGCAACACCGGAGAACAAAGAAGCAGTGGATCAGTATATCTACGACGCTTCCATGAAATCCAATGTCGACCGCATGGCTGCAAAGGAAAAGACGGGCGTCTTCACGGGAAGCTATGCGATCAATCCGCTGAACAACGAAAAGATCCAGATCTGGCTGTCCGATTATGTTCTGGCAGATTACGGAACCGGCGCAATCATGTGCGTACCGGCGCATGATGACCGCGACTTTGCATTCGCAAAGAAATTCGGCCTGCCGATTATCCAGGTCATCGCAAAAGACGGCGTTGAGATCCCGGATATGCAGGAAGCATACACGGAAGCTGCCGGCACCATGATCAATTCAGGTGAGTGGAACGGCATGGAGTCCGCAGTCCTGAAGCAGAAAGCTGCCGAGATCGTAGAAGAAAAGGGCTTCGGCAAGAAGACCATCAACTACAAGCTGCGTGACTGGGTCTTCTCCCGCCAGCGTTACTGGGGCGAGCCGATTCCGATCATTCACTGCCCGAAGTGCGGCAATGTTCCGGTTCCGGAAGAAGAGCTTCCGCTCGAACTGCCGAAGGTTGAGAAGTATGAGCCGACAGGTACCGGTGAATCACCGCTGGCAGCGATCGACGAGTGGGTCAACTGCAAGTGCCCGGTCTGCGGCGCAGATGCAAAGCGCGAGACCAATACCATGCCGCAGTGGGCTGGTTCCTCCTGGTATTTCCTGCGGTACGTCGACAACAAGAATGATGAGGCGCTGGTTTCCAAAGAGAAAGCACACAAATATCTGCCGGTTGATATGTATATCGGCGGCGTAGAGCATGCAGTGCTGCATCTGCTGTACTCCCGCTTCTGGACGAAGTTCCTGTATGACATCGGCGTGATAGATTTTGAAGAGCCGTTTACAAAGCTGTTCAACCAGGGCATGATTACCGGTAAGAACGGGATCAAGATGAGTAAATCCAAGGGAAATGTTGTCTCCCCGGATGATCTGGTCGAGAACTATGGCTGTGACTCCCTGCGTCTGTATGAGATGTTCGTGGGACCGCCGGAACTTGATGCGGAGTGGGATGACCGCGGCATTGACGGTGTCAACCGTTTCCTCCGCCGTTTCTGGACACTGGCTATGGACAGTCTGGAGGCAAAGGTCGAGGCAACACCGGCCATGGTGAAAGAACGTCACCAGCTGATCCGCGACGTCTCCCAGCGACTGGAAAGCTTCAGCCTGAATACAGCTGTCGCT
Source organism: Eubacterium sp. (assembly GCA_017459675.1). Taxonomy (GTDB): domain Bacteria; phylum Bacillota; class Clostridia; order Lachnospirales; family Lachnospiraceae; genus CADBRN01. The sequence continues at coordinate 16,731 of JAFUCM010000149.1, read as the reverse complement.
GCATTTATGGAGCACAACAATAACCTCATTACACTTGCGAAAGAGAAGGGCGGCGTAGACCGCGAGACCATCGAGGCATTTGCACAGCTGCTGGCGCCGTTTGCACCGCACATCGCAGAGGAAGTCTGGGAGCAGTACGGACATGATGACAGCATCTTCCACAGCACTTGGCCGGAATTCAGCGAAGAGGCCATGAAGGAGGATACCATCGAGGTTCCGGTACAGATCAACGGAAAGACCCGTACGGTTATTACCCTTCCGGCGGATGTCGCAAAAGATGAAGCAATTGCGAAGGGCAAAGAAGCGGTTGCAGACCGTCTGACAGGTACGATTGTCAAGGAGATCTACGTACCGGGCAGAATCATCAACATTGTTCAGAAGTAACACAGGAAATAGTTTTTTTCATGCGGACCGTCCGGACGGTCCCGGATAAGGAACGTAAATTTGAACAATTCAAAGAATGTAATCATTATAGGAGGCGGAGCGGCCGGTATGGCCGCATCCGTCTTTTTGGCAAAAGCAGGATGCAGCGTCCGTCTGTATGAAAAAAACGAAAAGCTCGGGAAGAAGCTGTATATTACCGGCAAGGGCAGATGTAATTTTACAAATGCATGCCCGGAGGAGGAATTTCTGTCACATGTTGTGACAAATCCGCGGTTTCTGTACAGCGCGTTCGCGGGATTTACCAATCACGATGCCATCCGTTTTTTCGAAGAACTGGGACTGCAGACCAAGGTTGAGCGCGGGAACCGCGCATTTCCGGTATCGGATCATTCTTCGGATGTCATCCGTGTACTGGAGCGGGAACTGCGGGCGTGCGGCGTGAAGGTCAGCCTGCATACCGAAGTACGGGAACTGATCACCGAAGAAGTCGGAGTGGATGTTTCTGCAGCGGAAGATATCATGGATGAAGCAGGAATACATGTTTCGGCTGCAGAAGAGCAGTTTCCGGAAAAACAGAGCAAAGAAGCAGATGATTCCGGGAAAACCGGGAAAAAACACAGACAGGATACAGGGCGCAGAATCTCCGGCGTTCGTCTGGCGGACGGAACCGAAGTTTCTGCAGATGCTGTAATTGTCGCGACAGGAGGACTTTCGTATCCTTCGACCGGCTCGACCGGAGACGGGTACCGGTTTGCGGAGCAGCTGGCAGTTCCGGTAACGGTATGCCGGCCTTCACTTGTGCCGCTTTTGACGGAAGAATCTTACATTCCGCAGCTGCAGGGACTGTCCCTGAAAAATGTCACGCTGACGATCCGTTACGGTAAGAAAGGGAAAAAGACGTTTCAGGAATTCGGGGAAATGCTTTTTACCCATGAGGGAATCAGCGGACCGCTGGTTCTTTCCGCCAGCGCCGTGACCGGGGCGTCGCTGCAGGAAGCCGGCAGACTTCCGGCAGAGATCGATCTGAAGCCGGCACTGACAGAGGAGCAGCTGGATGCCAGAATTCTCCGCGAATTTGAGGCCGGAAGAAATAAAGCACTGAAGAATGTGATTGCATCCCTTCTTCCGGCAAAAATGCGCCCGGTGATCATGGCGTGTGCCGGCATTGCGCCGGAGAAGCCGGTTCACGATATCACAAAGGCGGAACGTCAGAAACTGATCGCTGTCATAAAGGCATTTCCGCTGACCATCTGCGGACAGGGAAGCTACCGCGAAGCGGTCATTACACAGGGCGGTGTCAGCGTAAAGGCAGTCAATCCAAAAACCATGGAATGCAAAACCGTCCGCGGACTGTATTTTATCGGTGAGGTACTGGATCTGGATGCCGTAACAGGCGGATTTAACCTGCAGATCGCGTGGTCGACGGCGCATGCTGCGGCAGAAGCCATCGCAGAAGCAGCTGAATGAGGAACGCAGAATGAGTTTATACGCAATCGGAGATCTGCATCTGCATTTCCAGACAGAACTGAAAACGAAAGTGCAGTTAAAAGGAAGAGGATGGCGCAATCACGAGAAGAAATTCCTGAAAAACTGCAGCCGGATCCTGACAGACGAAGATACACTGGTTCTGGTCGGAGATCACAGCTGGGGCAAAAATCTGGAATACTGCGAACAGGATCTGCAGTTTATCACGGAGCTGCCCGGCAGGAAAATCCTGACGCGCGGCAATCATGATATGTTCTGGGATGTCAAAAAGACAGCCCGCCTGAATGAAATGTTTGCCGGAAAACTGGAATTTCTGCAGAATAACTATTATACTTATCAGGACTGCGCACTGGTCGGAACAAAAGGGTTTACATTTGAGGGACCGTTTTACATCGACCGGCGGGGTTATATTGCCGGATGGGATGAAGAGGCAGAGGCGCATGCCGCTAAAATCGTTGAACGTGAGCGGAAGCGTCTGCGCACATCCTTTGAAGCCGCAAAGGCAGACGGCTATACCAGATTCATCATGTTCCTGCACTATCCGCCGACCAGCGTGATCGAGGAATCCAGCGTATTCACGGAAATGGCGGAGGAATACGGTGTCGAGCAGGTGATCTACGCGCACAGCCACGGAGAAGCCAGATTTTATGACAGCATCCACGGAGAGAAAAACGGCGTTCTGTACCGGCTGGTATCCGGCGATTTTCTGAAATGGATGCCGGTGAAACTGCTGGATTAAACCCGGTGGATCAGTCCAGCCGGCTGGCGCGGGACTTGAACAAGACATTTGTTGGACAGAACGGCATATTCTGTAAAAAGGAACAGATGATAAAAATGATAAAGGAGAATGGTCATGGCAGAAGATAAAATGAAAAATGCAGAAAAACTTGATATGGACGATCTGGACAACGTAAACGGCGGTTTCGGACTTGGTGATTTTGGATCTTCAATATTGGGGATTAACAGAAAGGCTTCTTCCATCATGAAGACAGTCAGGACTGCGGAACATCTTGCAGATGCCGCACCGGAAAAGAAGCCGGAAAACGAAGGTGCGGGCATCAATAAGACCATTAAGGCATTCTGCCCGGTCTGCGGCCAGGAGACCGAATTCGAAGTGTTCTCAGGCGCACGCGCAAGATGCAATGTCTGCGGCAATATCAGATTAGACATGTGATATGCGAATGACGGGCAGGATTGCGGGAGTGCAGGGCACGAAACGATCCGTGATATCGCATACAACGATAATGATTAACAACATAAAAGAACGGAACAGAAAATGAAAAAAAATCAAATTGCAATCGACGGGCCGGCAGGAGCCGGAAAGAGTACGATCGCCAAAATGATCGCGGCACAGCTTGGATGGATCTATGTGGATACCGGTGCAATGTACCGGGCAATGGCACTTTATTTTGACCGGAAGGGAACCGACGTAAATGATGAAGCGGCGATCGACAGAGATGTTGACGGCGCGGCGGTGGAGCTTGCGGTTGTGGACGGGACGCAGGTTGTCCGTCTGAATGGGGAAGATGTCTCCACTGTCATCCGCGAACAGCGCATCGGCGAACTTGCATCATGGACCAGCCGGTATGGAAGTGTGCGGTCAAAGCTGACCGAACTGCAGCGCGTGCTGGCGGAACAGCAGCCGGTCATCATGGACGGACGCGACATCGGAACAACGGTGCTGCCGGACGCGGGCCTGAAGATCTATCTTACCGCAAGCACGGCAGTCCGTGCAAAGAGAAGATATGACGAACTTGTCGAAAAAGGTGTCCGGGATGCGGATCTTTCGGCAATAGAGAAAGAGATCGCTGCCCGGGACGAGCAGGACATGAACCGTGAGATCTCCCCGCTTCGCAAGGCGGATGACGCCGTTGAAGTCGATACCTCCGATATGACGATCGATGAAGTTGTGGCGCGGGTGATTGCGCTATATCAGGAGCGATAGGAGACAGGGGACGGTTCTTTGTCTCCTTTCTGGGTGGGGACAGGATGCATTTTCCATGCAGCTCAGATAGAATTCGCTGCACTGGAAAGTGCATCCTGTTCAGAGCGCTTCGTCAGGAACGGAATAAGGAGACAGAGAACCGTCCCCCGTCTCCTCGCAGGAGTAAAATGAGATGAAAATTACGGTTGCGGAGTCGGCTGGCTTCTGCTTTGGTGTAAAGCGTGCGGTCGATGAGGTGTACAATCAGATTGAACACGGCAAAAAACCTGTCTATACTTTCGGCCCGGTCATCCATAACGAGCAGGTGATGCAGGAACTGGAGGCGACGGGGGTCAGTGTTGTTGAGTCGCTGGAGGATCTGGAGCAGCTTGACAGCAGCAGCGGCACGCTGATTATCCGCGCGCACGGCGTCTCCCGGCGGACAGAAGAGAAGATGCGGACCTCCGGGCTGAACATTATTGATACAACCTGTCCGTTCGTGAAAAAGATTCATGCAATTGTGCAGGAAAAGAGCCGGGAGGGACTGTCCGTCATCATTGCCGGCAATCCGGATCATCCGGAGGTAAAAGGGATCCGCGGATGGGCGGAAGGACCGGTTTATATTGTCGAAACGCCAGAAGAAATGCAGGCGCTGGAGCTGCCGGACGGGGCGTCTGCGGTGCTGGTTGCACAGACTACATTTAATCTTCTGAAATTCGAATATATGGTTGAAATATTTTCACAAAAGCGGTATTATAATACTGTTGTGAACACTGTCTGTAATGCTACAACCAAGCGTCAGGCAGAGGCGCGCAGAATCGCGGCGGAAGTGGATGCGATGCTGGTCATAGGCGGCAGACACAGTTCGAATACACAGAAGCTCTGCGAAATCTGCAAAGCCGGCTGCAAGAATACTTACTTTATTGAGACACTCGTTGATTTGGAAACTATACCTTTTCAATCATTTTGTCATGTAGGTATTACAGCAGGGGCATCAACCCCAAACCAAATAATTGAGGAGGTTCAAGAGAAACTATGTCAGAAGAATTAAGCTTTGATCAGATGATCGACGAAACGTTTAAGACGATTCGAAACGGGGATGTTGTAGAGGGTGTTGTACTGGATGTTAAGCCGGACGAGATCATTCTGAACATCGGATACAAATCAGATGGTATTCTGAGCCGCAGCGAATACTCAAACGATAATTCCGTAGATCTGACGACCGTTACACAGCCGGGCGAGACAATGGAAGTCAAAGTCCTGAAGGTCAATGATGGAGACGGACAGGTACTGCTGACATACAAGCGTCTGCAGGCTGAGCGCGGCAACAAGAAGCTTGAAGAAGCTTATGAGAACGGCACAGTTCTGACAGCAAAGGTATCCCGCGTACTGAACGGCGGCCTTTCTGTTACAGTTGACGGCGCACGCGTATTCATTCCGGCTAGTCTCGTTTCTGATGTTTACGAGCGTGATCTGAATAAGTACAAAGATCAGGAAATCAATTTCGTTATTATCGAGTTCAATCCGAAGAGAAGACGGATCATCGGCGACCGCAAGCAGCTGATTGTCACAGAGAAGGAAGCTATGAAGGAAGAGCTCTTCTCCAAGATCGGTATCGGCGATACAGTCGAAGGTACAGTCAAGAACATCACAGACTTCGGTGCATTTATCGATCTGGGCGGCGCAGATGGACTGCTTCACATCTCTGAGATGTCCTGGGGCCGCGTAGACAACCCGAAGACCTTCCTGAAGGTCGGACAGCAGCTTAAGGTTCTCGTTAAGGACATCAAGGGCGACCGCATTGCACTGTCCCTGAAGTTCCCGGAGGAGAATCCATGGGCAAATGCTGATGAGAAGTATGCAGTCGGAACATCTGTTGTCGGCAAAGTTGCACGTATGACAGACTTCGGCGCATTCATCGAGCTGGAGCCGGGCGTTGACGCACTCCTGCATGTTTCCCAGATTTCCAGAGAGCATGTTGAGAAGCCGTCAGATGTCCTGACAGTCGGCCAGGAGATTTCTGCGAAGATCGTTTCCTTCAACGCAGAAGACAAAAAGATCTCTCTTTCTATGAAGGCAGTGGAGACAGATGCAGCTCCGGCTACCACATCTCTTGCTGATGAGATGCCGGCTGAGTTTGCGGAGGAAGCTCCGGCAGTTGAAGAAGAGGCTCCGGCAGAGGAATAAACAGAATAACTATGTGATGACAGGCGGTTCTCGTATGGGAACCGCTTTTCATTTACTGATTTTACAGTCGATCGCGAAGAAACTGTGAAAACAGTATAAAGAAATACAGGGAGACAAGTACGGAACCGCAGACGGGCATCATGAAAGGACGGAACAGATATGATACTGGGGAATAAAATTGCGGGAAGACGGCGTGAATTGCACATGACGCAGCAGGAACTTGCCAATGCAGTGGGTGTCAGCCTCCACGCGGTTGTCTGCTGGGAGAATGACTGGAATCTTCCGGATGTCGACAAGATCCATGCGGTTGCACGTGCACTGGATATGAGTATGGTACACCTGGTCGGCGGCACGGAAGATGAATATGAGTGGAACCTCAGAGATCAGATGTTTTCAGATGTGCATATGTTTACACGTCTGAAAACAATCGCAGAGATGAATGCGCTTCGGCAGACTTACAAAGCACTGTACTATGTCAGAGAACAGCACAGATATCAGTTTCGGAAAAAAACAAAATTTTCCAATAAAAAGGTTCCCTATATCACACATCCGCTGATGATGGCATGCCATGCCCACTCGATGGGAATTGACAATGACGAAATCCTGGCAGTGATTCTTCTGCATGATGTCTGCGAGGACTGCGGGATTGCCGCAGAGGATCTTCCGTTTTCTGAAACAATCCGGGAAGCGGTCGGTCTCCTTACTAAAAAAGACCGCGGACAGATGACGAAGGAAAAGTATACAGAGATTTACTACCGGAATCTCGGGGAAAATAAAATCGCCGCGCTGACCAAAGTCATCGACCGCTGCAACAATGTTTCCACCATGGCACTGGCATTCAGCAGAGAAAAGCTGCGGGAATATATTGATGAAACAGAAACGTATGTGATCCCGCTTCTGACAAAGATCAAGCGGGAGATTCCGGAATACAACAATGCGGTATTCCTGATCAAATACCAGATGCTCAGCGTGATGGAGAGTCTGAAGGCGATGCTGATGGAACAGTAATAATAAAGACTTCTCTCGTAAAATATTAAATAAGATTGCGATGGGAGCTGTTATATATGATATCATGCTGTTACAAGTATTACATGGAGGTGAAGAAGCAGCATGAAATTCTCCAGACTGGCATCATTTATCGATCATTTAGAACCAATTTACGGAATTCCGCATTGTGATATCAGTATTTATCAGGAACATCAGGAGATCTTCCGCAGAAGCAGCGGGTATACGGATCTGGAACGGACAAAGAGACCGGATGACCAGGATCTTTACTGGCTGTATTCGGCGTCGAAGGTCAGCCTGACCGTGATGATCCTGCAGCTCGTGGAGCAGGGAAAGATCAGGCTGGATGATCCGGTCTGTCAATACATTCCGGAAGTCGGGCGGCTGCAGATCCGGACAGAAACCGGATTGGAACCCTGTGCACATCAGGCGACAATCGAAGACTATCTGGCTATGCAGGGCGGCCTCAAATACAATGTGGAGCGGCCTGATATTCTTTCGTACACACGTGAAAATCCGGCTGCATCGACAAGAGATGTGATTCACAAATGGCTGACCATTCCGCTGGATTTCGAACCGGGCACAAGATTTCAGTACAGCATGTGTCACGATGTGCTGGGCGCCGTGATTGAAGTGGTTACTGGCAGGCGTCTGCAGGATCATATCCAGGAAGCAATCGCGAAGCCGCTCGGCATGCAGGATCTTGATTATGGTATCAGACCGGAGAAGAAGGACCGGATGGTGCAGCAGTATGAATATGATCCGCTGCAGAATTTTACGAGTGCACGAAAGGAAAAATTATATCCGATTTCTTCTTTTCAGAATCATTTTATTCTGGGCGAGAACTACGACTGTGCAGGTGCGGGTCTTGTAACGCGTGTCTCAGACTACATTCTGCTGGCTGACACACTTGCAAATGACGGCATCGGATGGAACGGAAACAGGATTCTTACGCGGGAAAGTATCGACAATATGCGCAGATCCCGCCTGGATACGCCGCAGAAAAAGACGGACTACCGCAAGGGTATGGATTTTGGCTACGAGTACGGACTTGGTGTCAGAACGCTGGTATATCCCGAGACGTCGAAGAGTCCTGTCGGTGAGTTCGGCTGGGACGGCTATGCGGGCGTTTTCCTGCTGGCAGATGTTGAAAACCGGCTTTCGATGCTCTTCGTGATGAGCGTCGGCAACATGTCTCCGGTGAAACAGGTCCATCACAGAATGCGGGATCTGATGTATGAGGGACTGGGGCTGTAAGAAATAAAGAATACGTGAATTTCTGCGCAGTCATATTGACGATTAAATTTATATGAGATAGAATAGGCACCGCTCCGGGATAACAGTGAATGTTCCGGAGCGTATTTATTGTTATCAGGAGATACTTTCACAATGAATCAGACAAATACATCCCATGTAACGGACAACACGCAGGTTTGTGACACCCGTGTATTTCCGCACATTGGCCAGCGAATTATTAAGACAACGATTGCAGTCTATCTGTGTTTTCTGATTACGGCTTTTCGGGGACGCTACGGACTGGATATGACGGCGGAAGCGGCGATTGCAGCGATTATCTGTATGCAGCCATATGTGCAGGACGCGCGTGCATATGCGATCAACCGTATCACGGGTACCCTGATCGGTACTGCGTGGGGTATGCTGTTTCTTCTGCTGGTGACGGCAGTGCCGGCAATCGGCGCAAACCGGTTTGTTCTGTATGCACTGATGGCATGCGGCGTGCTGCTTGCACTTTATAGTGCAGTTTTGTTCCGGCAGCCGGATGCATCGAGCCTGTCGGCGATTGTATTTATCTGTCTGGTAATTGCTTTTCCGGAAATTGATGAGCCATTTACGCGGGCAGGAACCCGGGTGGCGGATGTTCTGATCGGAACAGGCGTCTCGATTGTCGTCAACACCTTCCGGCTGCCCAGAAGCAGAAACAGGAACCTGGTGTTTTTCTTACGGATCAAGGATCTGGTACCGGACCGGTTCTCGCAGATTGCACCTGCGGCATTGTTTCGTCTGAATCATCTGTATAACGACGGCGCAAAGATCTGTCTGATGTCCGAGCATGCGCCGGCATTTCTGGTTTCGCAGATGAGTACGGTAAAAATGAATATGCCGCTCATTGTGATGGACGGCGCCGCTGTCTATGATATGAATGAAAATAAGTATCTTTACGTGCAGCCGATTGCGGCTGCGCTCTCGGGTGCACTTGCGGAGTGCCTGGACCGGCTTGGGATCGGATATTTTGTTTATACCATTCATGGGGACAAGACCTGTATTTTTCACCGCGGTCCGATGATAACGGCAGAAGAAGGTATGTATGCCAAGATGAAGCGGTCTCCGTACCGGAGCTACCTGGAAGGGGAAATCTACGATACCAGGGAGATTGTGTATTTTAAAATTATCAATACACCGGACCAGCTGGAGCGTGTACTGCGTGATCTGTATGAGAACAATCAGGCAGTCTTCTACGCGCTGCGGCCGGTTGTCAGGCCGCATTCAGATGATCCTTCATGCAAGGCATTGTATTTCTATTCCGGACAGTCTTCTGTACAGAATGCGCAGGCATTTCTGATGGATCAGCTGGAACAACAGGAAGAGGGGCTGTCCCTGCATGAAGTCCGTCTGCGCGCGCCGTATCACTCCGAGCGGGACGCGATATATCTGCTGCACAAAGTAGAGCGGCGGTATGCGCCGGTGCGGTGGCCGTGGAAAAGAAAGTAAGATGCAGCTGCGGTCTGCGGCAGGAACGGGCCGGCAGTTTTGCAGGAAAATCCGATGACCATAGTCGGAGGTCTCACAGTCAGACGGTTCACACTCAGATGGCCTGCAGTCAGACGGCTCACAGTCAGATGGCCTGCAGTCAGACGGCTCACAGTCAGATGGCCCGCAGAAAGTCAAGCAGATACGTTTTCATGACTGCGTCGTCGGTATTGCCGCTGATGACGGAAGTCTGAACCCAGGAAATTTTATCTTTGCGGTTTATCTTGAAAAGCGGCGAAAACCGCTCCTGCATCTGTGGAAGATAGTTTCCTGCAGAACGCTGGTAACAGGTATCCGCCGTTGCTTTTTTACGATGTGCCGGGTCGACAAAAGCGCCGACACTTTTATGGATGGCCATGTCCTCATCCGGCAGATAGTAATAATTTTTATAATCTTTAAAATAGTGGCGCAGTTCTCCTTCGTATACCGGAATGCTGAGGACTGCGCTGTTTTTTTCTGCACGCAGGGTGCAGTAATCGCCTTCGACACAGAACGGTGCCGGAAGCGGGCAGGGAAGCGCGAGTGCGACAGTAAGTGCAGGTGCTGCATTGCCGGAATCCATGGTGGCGCTTATAGTGTCTGCGCGGTCAGGAAGTGCGATGTCTGCGATCTGAAATTTACCGCCGAACAGTTCCCGGTATGCATTTGCACCAGCGCAGATGGGCAGCAGATTCTGCACATCTTCATAATTATGCAGCCAGAGACAGTCCAGAAGTGTTTCATCGCCTGTTCGCAGATAGTTCTGATAGACATCGATCAGGTCGCCGCCGGAAAAACAGTCATCGCGCGGCAGACCGAAGCAGACTTCCAGATCACGCTGCTTCAGCGAGGTTGTTCCCAATAGCTTTTTATAAGGACGGATTTCCTGATAGAGATCCCGGCTCATCCGGAAAGAATCCGGGAAAGCATTATCTGCTTTTTTAAGCGTACCTGTCTGAATGCCGGAAAGTGGATCACTGATTCCGTAAAACTGATATTTATTTTGCAGATAGGGGATATCAAAGGTTGTGCCGTTGTAGTGAACCAGTGCATCCCATTCGCGCGCATGCAGAAAAGAGGAAAACATTTCCAGCAGTTCTTTTTCCTCACCCGGTTTTTCAAGAAACCACTGCTGCAGAACCCATCGGCCGTCTGATTCCTGATCGTGGCTGTCATCAGATGCCGGACAGGGTTTTTCTGTTTCATAAAACGCACACCCAATCATATACAAGTGAGACGTCCGCCAGGAGAGGCCGGTTGTCTCAATATCAAAAAACACAGATGTCTTTGACAGGTTCTCAGGTATGTGAAACATTGTATTTTTAAAGATACAAGATTTGCGTAATTTCATACAAATAAAGGCTCCAAAAGTATGTTATACTGTACATTATGCAGAGATTATCGTAACATAGTAGATATTAAAATGCTAGGAGGTAACGAAAGATGGGACTGCTGACATTTAAAGGCGGCATCCATCCGAACGATGGAAAAGCGCTGGCAAAAGACCAGGCAATCCGTCCTGCTGAAGCGGGAGATAAGCTGTACTTTTCCATTTCGCAGCATATCGGTGCTCCGGCAAAACCGGTCGTTGAAAAGGGTGACCATGTCAAACGCGGACAGGTCATCGCTGAAGCGGGCGGCTTTGTTTCTGCACCGGTCTTTTCAAGTGTGTCCGGCACAGTTGCCGGCATGGAAAAGATGCGTATGCCTGCAGGAAATCTGATGGATTGTATTGTCGTCGAGAATGACCACGCAAACGAGGAGATCAGCTACGAGCCGGCAAAAGACTGGCGCGCACTCTCAAAAGAAGAGGTGCTCGGACGCATCAAGGATGCGGGCGTCGTCGGTATGGGAGGCGCAGGTTTCCCGACCCACGTAAAACTGTCCCCGAAGGACCCGTCTGCGATTGATTATATCCAGATCAACGGCGCCGAGTGTGAGCCGTATCTGACCAGTGACTATCGCATGATGCTTGAGCATCCTGAGAAGATCGTGGAAGGTCTGCAGATTATGCTGAGCCTTTTCCCGAAGGCGAAGGGCCAGATCTGTGTCGAGGCAAACAAGATGGACTGCGTCGAGAAACTGCAGAAGGCAGCATCCGGCGATTCCAGTATTGAAGTCCGCGTCATGAAGACAAAATATCCGCAGGGCGCAGAGCGCATGCTGATCTTTGCAAACACCGGACGTGCAATTAACTCCAAGATGCTTCCGGCCGATGCAGGATGTATCGTGGACAACATCGCCACCGTCGCTGCAATTCATGATGCAGTGGTTCTTGGCAAGCCGCTGATGGAGCGTGTTGTTACCGTGACAGGTGACGCGGCAAATCAGCCGGGCAACTTTATGACACCGACAGGTATGCTGTTCTCAGAACTGATCGAGCAGGCAGGCGGCCTGAAAGACGATTTTGAGAAACTGATCGCCGGCGGTCCGATGATGGGATTCTCTGTATTCAGTACCAATATTCCGGTCACGAAGACATCGGGCGGTATTCTGGCGATGGCACATGATGATGTTGCGGCATCCGAGCCGTCAGCATGCATCAACTGCGGACGCTGTGTTGAGGCCTGTCCGGAGCATCTGATTCCGACCAGACTGGCACAGTTTGCAGACAACAGCAAGATGGACGAGTTCCGCGCAAATGACGGAATGGAGTGCTGCGAGTGCGGCTCCTGTTCCTATGTCTGCCCGGCAAAACGCCAGCTTGCACAGTCAATTAAATCCATGCGTAAGATGTGTCTGGCAGCGGCTGCAGCAGCCAGAGCGAAGAAATAAGGACAGGGGGAAAGATAAGAATGGCAGGAAAATTTCAGGTTTCATCTTCCCCGCATATCCGCGCGAAGGTGACAACCAGCAAAATCATGTTGTCAGTGATCATCGCACTGCTTCCGGCTGCACTGTTCGGCGTCTGGCTGAACGGCCCGTACGCAGCGCTGATCCTGATTCTCTCCATAGCAGCAGCTGTACTGACAGAGTACTGCTATGAGAAGGTTACAAAAGGTAAAATCACGATTTCTGACGGAAGTGCGGCACTTACCGGACTGCTTCTGGGCATGAACATGCCGCCGCGCATTGCGTGGTGGATGCCGGTACTCGGTTCTGTGTTTGCAATTCTGGTCGTAAAACAGTTCTTCGGCGGACTCGGCCAGAACTTCATGAACCCGGCACTCGCAGGACGCTGCTTCCTGATGCTTTCATTTGCAGGATCCATGACGAACTTCGATGTCGCAGGATCAGCGGCAAATAAGATCGTCGATACCGTGTCCGGCGCGACACCGCTTGCTGCAATCAAGGCAGGAGAGACCGGTGATCTGCTTTCCATGTTCCTTGGTACCACAAAGGGTACAATCGGTGAAACATCCGCACTGCTTCTTCTGATCGGCGGCATTTTCCTGATCTGTACAAAGGTAATTTCCCCGCGGATCCCGCTGGTTTACCTCGGTACATTTGCAGTGTTTGCCCTGATTTTCGGCGGACGCGGATTTGATCTTTACTACATTGCCTGCGAGCTCTGCGGCGGCGGTATCATGCTCGGTGCATTCTTCATGGCAACAGACTATGTCACACGTCCGATTACAATCAAGGGTCAGTATGTTTACGCAGTGATCCTCGGCGTCATGACAGGTATTTTCCGTATCTTCGGCGGTTCTGCAGAAGGTACATCCTATGCAATCATCTTCACGAACCTTCTGGTTCCGCTCATTGAGCGCGCGACAATTCCGGCCGGCTTCGGCGTTGTCCGGGAGAAAAAGAAGGGAGGTGACGCGGCATGAAGAAGCAGCAGGATAATATTGTAAAAAACACACTGTTCCTCCTGATGCTGACGCTGATTCTCGGCGCGATCCTCGGCAGCGTTTACTACGTAACCAAAGAGCCGATCGCGAGACAGGATCAGATTAAGCATGACGCGGCACTGGTAGATGTTTTCCAGGATGCTGCGGAATTCCAGGCAGTTGAGATTACAGAAGATCTGGCGGCAGAGCTGCGCAATTCTCTCGATGGAGCCGGTCTCGCAAAACAGACGATCGATGAGATCAATACCGCTGTCGATGCATCCGGTGCTGAGTTCGGACATATTTACTTAGTTACAATTTCTGAGGGCTATGGCGGAGATATTCAGTTCACAGTCGGTATCGACAATGAGGGAACGATTAAGGGTATTTCCTATCTGAAGATCGAAGAGACCGCAGGTCTGGGCATGCGTGCCGCAAATGATGAGTTCAAATCACAGTTCGTCGGCAAGCAGGTTCCGGAAATCAAATACTCCAAGACCGGTGCATCCGCTGATGACGAGATTGATGCGCTTTCCGGTTCAACAGTTACAACCAATGCAGTCGTAAACGGTGTCAATGCCGGGCTGCTCGCCAATCAGATTCTTATGGAAGGAGGGGCATCATGAGTGCGAAAAAAGAATTAACGCCTAACACCCCTGTCGAGCGTATTTATAACGGCATTGCCAAAGAGAATCCGGTTCTGGTACAGATGATCGGTATGTGTCCGCTCCTCGCTGTTACAACATCCGTTTCCAACGGAATCGGTATGGGTCTGACGACGATGGTGGTCCTCGTGCTTTCCAACATCCTGATTTCTCTGCTGCGCAAGGTCATTCCGAACAGCCTGCGTATGCCGTGCTACATCGGTGTGATCGCCTCCTTCGTCACCGTTACGGAGCTGGCGCTGAAGGCTTACCTTCCGTCTCTTTATGAGGCACTGGGCCTGTATATTCCGCTGATCGTCGTTAACTGTATCATCATGGGACGTGCAGAAGCATTTGCCGGTAAATATCCGGTTGTGCCGGCGTTCTTTGACGGCATCGGCATGGGCCTCGGATTTACAGTCGGTCTGGTGATTCTCGGTGCAGTCCGTGAGCTTCTGGGCGCAGGCACACTGCTCGGCATCCAGATCATGCCGGCATCGTTCCAGCCGATCAACATGTTCATCATGGCGCCGGGTGCATTCTTTGTACTTGCCATCGTCATTGCCATCATTCAGAAACGCAATGCGGTCAAGGAAGAGAAGGCGGCTGCTGCAGCGAAGAAAGAGCGCGAGCAGATTCTGGCGGCAACAACAGGCATGGCCATGAGTGCCGGAAAGTGAAAGGGGGCATAATCGATGAGAGAATTATTAATTATTGCAATCGGTTCTGCGCTCGTGAACAACGTGGTTCTCAGCCAGTTCCTGGGCATTTGTTCGTTCCTTGGCGTCTCCAATACGATTGATACGGCCAAGGGTATGAGCGGAGCGGTTATTTTCGTTATGACGCTCGCATCCCTTGTCGCTTCCATCATTTACAAATTCGTGCTGGATCCGTTCGGACTTGATTATCTGAAGACCATCGTATTCATCCTGGTCATTGCGGCACTCGTGCAGCTGGTCGAGATGTTTATGAAGAAATCGATGCCTGCCATGTACCAGGCTCTCGGCATATTCCTGCCGCTGATCACCACCAACTGTGCAGTACTCGGTGTTGCAATCAACAACGTGCAGGATTCCAATTCCATTCTGGCAAGTACTGTGAATGGTATCGCGACCGGTCTGGGCTACACACTGGCGATGATCCTGATGGCAGGTCTTCGTGAGAAAATGGAGTATAATGACATCCCGAAATCTTTCCGCGGCATGCCGATGGTATTGCTCACCGCAATGCTGATGTCTCTGGCATTCTTCGGATTCTCGGGCATCATCTGAGAAAGGGGCTGATGATAAATGAATCCAATCGTAATAACGATTATCGTACTTGGCGTTGTCGGTCTCCTCATCGGTATTATGCTCGGTGTGGCCGGCAAGAAGCTGGCAGTGGAAGTTGATGAGCGCGTTGTTGAAATCCGCGAAGTGCTTCCCGGCAACAACTGCGGTGCCTGCGGTTTTCCGGGATGTGACGGACTTTCTGCAGCAATCGCATCCGGCAAAGCACCGGTCAATGCCTGTCCGGTAGGCGGTCCGGCCGTCGCTGCAAAAGTCGGAAAAATCATGGGCGTAGACGCAGAAGGCCGCGAGAAAAAGGTCGCATTTGTTATGTGCAGCGGTACCTGCGACAAGACCAAGACATACTATGAGTATGCCGGCATTGAGAGCTGCAAGATGATGCCGTTCGTGCCGGGCGGCGGTCCGAAGAGCTGTGATTTCGGCTGCCTCGGATTCGGCGACTGCGTAAAAGCATGCCAGTTCGATGCAATCCATGTTGAAAACGGCGTTGCAGTTGTCGACAAGGAGAAGTGTACATCCTGCGGTGCCTGCATTAAGGCCTGCCCGCAGCATCTGATCGAGCTCGTTCCTTACGAGAAACGCAAGAAATTCCATGTTGCCTGCAGCAACAAGCTGCGCGGCAAACCGGTTATCCAGGCCTGCGACGTCGGCTGTATCGCCTGCAAGAAGTGCGAAAACAACTGTCCGAAAGACGCAATCCATGTGGAAAACAATCTCGCAAAGATCGACTACGACAAGTGCGTCGGCTGCAGCAAGTGCTATCAGGTATGCCCGCGCGGCGTAATCACCGCATGGGAGCCGCTCCCGCCTGCAATGCAGCGCAAGGAAGCCTGAGCAATACCATTTCATTCCTGTGTAAAGACCGGGAGATGATCCTGTGTGGAAGCAGGAAAATCAGAATTAGATCATAACGATGATTGAGAAGAGACTGCAATTTGGCGGTCTCTTTTCCTTTGCCTGAAACAGACACAGGACAGGTTCGTTAAAGGGTGCTTTTGATTCGTTTTGTAATTCACTCCGGCCATAATCAGACCTTTAGTGGACGAATCAATTCCTATGGAGGTTTTGATCCGTCACTTTTTACGATATAGATTCAGATAGAAGTGGACTTATTTTATCAGTTCTGCTTTTTTATCCACCAATTTGCGTTTTTCACCAATTGTACAGATTTGATATAACTCACACCTTCGCGGGGCCGCGGGCATAGAGGTGTTCACTGGCCAATTCCACCTTCGCGGGGCCGCGGGCATAGATGTGTTCACTGGCGAATTCCACCTTCGCGGGGCCGCGGG
>JAFUCM010000148.1 GCA_017459675.1 Eubacterium sp. | reverse complement strand
ATATTTTTAGATATTATTTTATGTTGACATAGTAGTGCGCGGCATGGTATTATGTCTCTATAATATTCCTGCATTGCGCTGCCTGTCAGATTTACTATAAGGAGGATATTTATGACAATCAAAGAAATGATGGAACGAAAACGTGAACTCGGCTATACCAATAAAATGATTTCCGAGAAAACGGGCCTTCCGCTCGGTACCATCCAGAAAATCTTTTCCGGCAAGACGGTGTCTCCCCGTAAAGATACCATTCAGGCACTGGAATCGCTTCTGCGCCCGCGTTTTTCCTATGACACGATGCGCCCCGAAACTGCTTCCGCACTCCGCGATGCACTTTCCGCTTACGGATCAGCAAAGAAACCTGGTGAATATACGCTGGAGGACTACCTGGCCCTCCCGGATGATCTGCGTGTAGAACTGATTGACGGCGTATTCTACGACATGGCCGCTCCCAGAACATGGCATCAGGCAATCAGCGGTTACATTCACAAGCAGTTTCTGGATCATGTTATGGAACACAAAGGTCCTTGTTTTCCTTTTATGTCTCCTGTCGATGTGCAGCTGGACGCCGACGACAAGACCGTCGTGCAGCCGGATGTTCTGGTCGTCTGCGACCGGGATAAATATAAAAGCGGACATGTTTTCGGCGCGCCTGATCTGGTGATCGAGGTTCTTTCCCCCTCTACCAGAAAGAAGGATATGCAGCTGAAATACCACAAATACGGAAATGCGGGCGTGTGGGACTACTGGATCGTCGATCCTGCTAATAAAGCAGAGATCCAATACAATCTGATTGAAAATACGCCCCCGAAAATCTACAGTTTTTCAGATACTGTTCCGGTACTCATCTGGGACGGCGCCTGTCAGGTTGACTTCAAAGAAATGTATGATCTGATTTCATTTATGATGGAAAATGCAGAGTAAAAAGGAGAAGGCTTCGCCATATCTTACGAAGCCTTCTCCTGTAATCGCCATTCAATTCTTCCCGGTCGAGCCGAATCCGCCGCGGTCTTCGCCCGCCAGCGCACTCTCCTCGAACACAACCTTCGGCTGATGCTCCATGATGCGGAACTGACAGATCCTGTCATTCTTGTGAATCACAGTATCACGCAGTGCATAGACCGGCATAAACCACCAGTCATTCGGGCCACAATACGTCTCGTCAATCACACCCATGTGATTTGTCTGGATGATACCGAAATTCTTATACGTACTGCTGCGCGGCACAATATGCGCCTCATAGCCTTCCGGCAGCTGCATCGCGACTCCGAGCGGAATCAGACGGAACTCATCCTTCTTCAATTCCACTGTCTCCGCAGCCCGCAGATCAATCCAGTCCGACTTCCCGTCCACATACGTAAGCCGCTCAATCGTGTCATCCAAATATTGAATTCGAATATTAACCATTTTTTCAGCGCGCATCATGCGGCACATCTTTGATACTGAAGCTGATGCGTCCCATGCGGTCCTTGCCGAGGCAGATCACGGTGACATTGTCGCCCAGTGTCAGGACATCTTCCACATGGTCGATCCGCTCTTTGGCGATCTTGGAAATGTGAACCATACCTTCCTTGCCCGGTGCGAATTCCACGAATGCGCCGAACTCCTTGATGCTGACAACTTTACCCTTCAGGATCTGGCCCTTTTCGAAGTCCGTTGTGATGGTCTTGACATATTCAACTGCCTTGTCCATCATTGCCTGATCGGTGCCGCAGATAAATACGTTGCCGTCATCATCGATATCGATCTTCACGCCGGTACGTGCGATGATCTCGTTGATGGTCTTGCCGCGCTGTCCGACGACATCACCGATCTTCTCCGGATCAATGCTGACCTGAATGATCTTCGGTGCATAAGCGCTGACGTTTGCACGCGGCTCGGCGATGGTCGGCTCCATAACCTCAGAGAGGATGTACTCACGGGCATCTTTGCAGCGTCTGATCGCCTCTTCCACAATCGCTCTTGTCAGGCCGTGAATCTTGATGTCCATCTGGATCGCTGTAATACCGTCATGGGTACCTGCCTCCTTGAAGTCCATGTCGCCGAAGAAGTCCTCGAGACCCTGGATATCGGTCAGAACAAGGTAATCATCATCTGTATCACCTGTGACCAGACCACAGGAAATACCTGCTACATGTTTCTTGATCGGAACGCCTGCAGCCATCAGTGCCATAGAAGATGAGCATACAGATGCCTGGGAGGTAGAACCGTTGGATTCAAATGTCTCGGAGACCGAACGGATTGCATACGGGAATTCATCGATACCCGGCAGCATCGGCTCCAGTGCGCGCTCTGCCAGTGCACCGTGACCGATCTCACGGCGGCCCGGTCCTCTGTTCGGCTTTGTCTCACCGACAGAATAGCTCGGGAAGTTGTACTGATGCATGTAGCGCTTCTCTGTGATTGCCTCATCAAGTCCGTCAATTCTCTGTGCGTCAGAGAGCGGTGCCAGTGTGACAACGTTGCAGATCTGCGTCTGTCCGCGGGTGAACATTGCGGAACCATGTGCACGCGGAATCACATCAACCTCAGCTGCAAGACCGCGGATCTGGCTGATCTCACGGCCGTCCGGACGCTTGTGATCCTTCAGGATCATCTTGCGGACGGTCTTCTTCTGATACTGATAAACAGCCTCATCGAGGACTGCAAGCCACTCTTCGTTGTCTGCAAATGCCTCTGCCAGACGATCCTTGATGTTGCGGATGTTCTCATCGCGAACCTGCTTCACATCTGTGAAGACAGCCTCTTCCATCTCTGCCGGCGGAACAATTTCCTTAATGGCTGTGAACAGTTCTTCCGGAACGGCACAGCTTGCATATGCATGCTTTTCCTTGCCGCAGTCAGCGACAATCTTGTTGATGAACTCGATGATCTGCAGGTTGACATCATGTGCGAGATAAATTGCCTCGATCATCTTGTCTTCCTTGATCTCATTGGCACCTGCCTCGATCATGATGACCTTCTCGCCTGTGGAGGCACCGGTCAGATTCAGATCGGAAATCAGTGCCTGATCCATGGTCGGATTGACGATCAGCTTGCCGTCGAGCATACCGATCTGTGTCATTGCACACGGACCTGCAAACGGAATATCGGAAATGGATGTTGCGATCGATGCGCCGATCATTGCAGTAACTTCCGGCGGGCACTCGCGGTCAACTGCCATTACCATGGTGTTGATGGTAACATCATTTCTGTAGTCCTTCGGGAACAGCGGACGCATCGGACGGTCGATGACACGGGAGGTCAGGATCGCGTGATCACTGGATTTTCCTTCACGCTTCTTGAATCCGCCCGGAATCTTGCCGACAGCGTACATTTTCTCTTCATAGTCTACGGACAGCGGGAAGAAATCGATACCGTCTCTGGGCTTATCAGATGCGGTTGTTGTGCACAGTACAGTTGTGTCGCCGTACTTCATGAATGCACAGCCGTTTGCCTGCAGACCGACCTTTCCGATCTCAACGGAGAGGGTTCTGCCTGCCAGCTCCATCGTGTAAGTCTTATAATCTTTTACCAGCTTCTCTGCAAATGTCTTTGTTTCTGCCATTCTTCTCTTCTCCTCGTCTTCTTCGTTCTTCTTTCGTCTTCTCGTCTTCAATAATCTTCTGTTTTCTTCCTGCTTCTCCGAAAAATAACCTTTGAGTAAAAACAATAACAGGGCGGATGGTCGATCCGCCCTATTTTTACAATTATTTACGAATGCCGAGACGCTCAATCAGAGAACGATAACGCTCAATGTCTTTCTCCTTGAGGTAGTCAAGGAGACCACGTCTCTTACCAACCATCTTCAGCAGACCGCGTCTGGAATGATGATCCTTGTGGTTTGCTTTCAGATGCTCTGTCAGCTCGTTGATGCGTGCTGTCAGGATGGCAACCTGAACCTCAGGTGAACCTGTGTCGCCTTCTGTTCTTGCATACTCTTTGATAATTGCTTCTTTTTTCTCTTTTGCGATCATGATATTTCCTCCTGTCTGATCTTACACCTGTGATTAAGAGCGGGTCGGAGAATCCACACTCTGAACCACGGCTGAACACGTACTGAGTTACTATAACACAGTCTTTCCGGATTGTAAACAATTATTTGCCCGGATGCGCTGTACGCGTTGTACAGAGCTTTCCGGCTGCGGTTTTATCAGATCCCGTCCGCAATGCGGCGCAGTTTCTTGGCGGCCACTCTGATATTCCGCTGTGCAAACAGGGCGCTCACCACAGCGATGCCGGATACGCCGCTGCCCCGCAGTTCTTCCGCATTCTGCTCTGTAATTCCGCCGATTGCAACGCACGGAATCGAGACAGCCCGTGTAATCGTCAGCAGCTGTTCCATTGTAATGCGCTTTGCATCCTTCTTCGATTCTGTCGGAAAGACAGCACCGACGCCAAGATAATCAGCTCCGGCATTTTCCGCGCGGACTGCCTGTTCAACGGTTTTGGCCGTCACACCGATAATTTTATCCGCGCCGAGCAGTTTTCTTGCTTCTGCCGGATCCATATCGTCCTGTCCGAGATGAACGCCGTCTGCGTTCACTTCCTTTGCCAGCATCACGTTGTCATTGATCAGCAGATGGATTCCGCGGGATGCGCAGAGATCCCTGATCTCTCCCGCCTCCTCCCGGAATGCTTCCGGATCCAGATCTTTCTCCCGCAGCTGCACGAGCGTCGCTCCGCCGTCAATTGCCTCCCGCACTGCGTCATACAGCGTGCGTCCGGCGAGCCAGCGCCTGTCAGTTACTGCGTAGAGCCGCAGTTCCTCGGGCAATAAGCGCATTTTATATCGTTCCATTTCTCTCCAGCCTTCCATTTTATATGATTAGATATTGTGGTCGCCCAAAAGCAACGTTTATGCTTCTTCTTCCTGCATCATGCCGAGCATGACGGCAAACAGCGCTGTCTTGTCCGGTACAGTGGTCAGAAGCAGCTTCTCCTCTGTCGTATGCATCCCGCTCTGCACCGGTCCGAGCGCATCGATCGCGGGTACGCCGTAATAACAGAGCCAGCAGGCATCCGTTGCTGTCGGATCACTCGTCTCTTCGAGCGTCATGCCGATCTTCCCGCCGGCACGTTTTGCAAGATCAAACAGCTTCGCACTGCGTACATCCCGCTCCAGCGCCGGGAACAGAATGTGATGCTCCACCGTTGTTTCGCAGACCGGATCCTCATTGGACGCTGCAAGCGATTCTATGTTTGCCTCCACTTCCGGGAATGTGTCGTTTGTCGGAATGCCCGCAACACAGAATTCCATATGTGCGTCGCCCGCGACGATTCCATTGGGACGTCCGCCGCGGATCGGCGCGACATTGTAGAAAATCTCACGTTCATAATCATTGAACGCGTAGTATTTCAGAATCTTGTGTGCCAGTTCTTTGACCGCACTGTGTCCCTGCAGATAGGCACCGCCTGCATGCGCCTCCACACCCTTGATGTCCAGCGCACCGAGCACAACGCCGTCCCGCTGTGTCACGATACCGTATCCGTTTTCCGTTTCAATCGCACTTTCAAAGACAAAGGCACATTCTGCGCCCTCTGCCTCCCGCTTAAAAACTACACTGGCCGTCGGTGAACCGATTTCCTCGTCACAGGTATAAAGCATGACGATTTCCTTCTCCGGCAGCAGGCCCAGCTCTGCCGCAATCTTTACCGCGTATGCCGATACGGCAAATCCCGCCTTGCAGTCACCGCTGCCCAGGCCGTGCAGCCACTGCTCATCATCGATATACGGCGGATACTGCGCCGCGTAGCCGACAGGAAAGACCGTATACAGATGCGCACTGATCAGGATTTTCCCCTTCGGATGTTCCGGACGGATCCGTGCGATTAGATGTGCACCGGTTCCTTCATAAAAGATCTCCTTCATCTCAATGCCCGGAATCTCTGTAAGAACTGCGCGCGCCATATCAATGACCTGCCTGTTTCCCGGTACATGTTTTGATTCGCTGTCCACCGCACAGAAGCGCATCAGAAGATCCGTCTGCTCCGGCAGACACTGCGCTGCCATTTCTCTTATCTTTTCTATATTCATCTCATATTCCATCCCATATCCCAGAACGCCGTCTCAAAGCGGGAACAGTTCACAAAGATCTCCTCAAGATGCCGGTACTGCACATCATTGTACCCCGCGGTCAGGCGGTTCGTATATTCAATCAGAATTGCATTGTCAGCCGCATATTCGTCGGAAGCATATTCCGTAATCCAGCTGCCGTACAGCGGATCCGCTCCGCTCTCTGGCCGGTCGGCCAGCATCCGTTTTGCCAGAACCTCGTAGCTGTAAGAGCATGCGAGAATCGCTGCCAGAATTGCAGCGGCATCTTCTTCATACGCAACCCGGAGCATATAGGCGGTATAGGACGCATTGTTCAATGCAATTTCTGTGTCGGCCAGTTCTTCTTCCGTGATGGCAAACCGTCCCATATAGCCGTCGTGAATGCTCATCTCATTGTCGAGCACAGCCTTGCAGTGATCTGCAAACATCTGCATGGTATCCACATCCGGCGCCTTCGCCGCGCCGAGTGCAAACATGCGCGCGTAGTCGATCAGATAAAGATAGTCCTGCACGATGTAATAGCGGAATTTTTCTTCCGGCAGATTTCCTTCCAGAATCCCGCGCACAAACGGATGCCGGTAATAGCCTTCCCAGATTTCCTTCGTCGCTGCAAAGAGTTTATCTGTTGTTTTCATCCCTGATTACACTCCTTATGCCGGTCTGCCGTTCTGCTGTTTACTGCCTGCAATCGCTTTTCTGATCAGACCCGCTGCAATGCAGAGCGCCATCGTGATGGCAATGTCCAGAAGCGTGCTTCCGATCACAAAATCAAATCCCATCAGATACCGGTACAGCAGGAATCCGATCAGCCAGATAATCAGATTCTCCACGCAGAATTTCCGTTCGTCGTGCCGCACTTTCAGAATAAAGAAATCCACAATCTGAACTGCGATCATCGGTGCAAATACAGAACCGATCAGATACAGGAATCCCGTGATGTTGTCCATCGGATACAGTACCGCTGCCAGCGTGCCAATGACAGTCGCGGCAACTGCGATCCATTTACCGTTCAGTTTTTCGGAGAACAGTTCACTGGATACACCTGCAGAATAGGCATCCAGGAAGGTCGTTGTGACCGTCGCAAATACGACGATCAGCAGGCCGAGGATCCCGAGGCCCGCCTTCAGCATGATCTCCGCAATATCAGATGTGCCGGCAAAGATCGCCGCGCACATCCCGATTACATACATCCAGCAGCTGACCAGTCCGTAGACGACCGTCGAACACAGTGTCGCTGCCACGGGTTTCTCCGCTTCTCTGGTATAGTCGCTGATCAGCGGCACCCAGGAAAGCGGCATCGCGACATTCAGCTCAATGGCAGCGCCAAATGTCAGCGTCTCTTGGGAGACGGCCGGTGCAGCGCCGCCGCCGAATACCTGTACGGACAAAATAATGGTCAGAATAAACAGGGCACTCATGGCAACGATATTGAGCTTTCCGAGACTCTGGATGCCAATCAGAATCCAGATCAGAATCAGTCCGCCGATGACGACTGCCCAGATCCCGCTGCCGATGTGAAATACGCCGTTTGCAGCGAGCGAGCCGTCATAGATCATGATGGCTGTCCAGCCCACCAGCTGCAGCACATTCAGAAGTGCAAAGAAATAGCCGCCCTTACTGCCGAAGCTGAAGGTAACCGTTTCCATCGCGCTGCTGCATGTCTTTCCGCCGATATAGCCTGCCAGAAACAGCAGGACACAGCCGATCGCATGACCGATCAGGACTGACAGCAGCCCCTTTGAAAATCCAAGCGGTGCCAGATAGGTTCCGGACAGAATCTCTGCCAGACCGACAGCTGCGCCGAACCAGATCAGACCATTTTCAAGAACTGAAGTTTTCCGGCTCATTTTCCGTCACCTCCGTTCCCGATTGCATACATGTGATTGAGCGGTCCGGATCCATGTCCCAGATCCAGCATTGCCTCCAGCGCACCGGAAATATATTCTTTCGCCGCGGCGACTGCTTCCGGCAGCGTCTTCCCTTTCGCAAGTCCGGACGCAATCGCACTGGACAGCGTGCATCCTGTCCCGTGTGTGTTCGGATTGTCAATCCGCCGTCCGCGGAACCAGATGTGGTCCGCTCCTGTATAGAGCAGATCGTCTGCATCTGCGATGCTGTGACCACCCTTGCACAGAACCGCACAGCCAAACTGCTCATAGATCGCTTTTGCTGCCTTCTCCATATCCTCCCGGGTATGAATCTCCATACCGCAGAGCACTTCCGCCTCCGGGATGTTCGGCGTAATGACTGACGCGAGCGGCAGCAGTTCTTCCTTTAATGTCTCGACCGCATCTTCACTGATCAGTCTGGATCCGCTGGTTGCCACCATAACCGGATCCACGACCAGATTCCTGGCCTGATACTGCTTCAGCTTCGCTGCGATCACACGGATCAGTTCCGAAGAGGAAACCATCCCCGTTTTTACTGCATCCGGGAAAATATCTGTGAAAATACTGTCCAGCTGTTCTCCCAGAAACTCCTTTGAAACCTCATAAATACCCTGTACGCCGGTCGTGTTCTGGGCAGTCAGCGCAGTGATCGCGCTCATGGCATAAACACCATTTGCGGTCATTGTCTTGATATCTGCCTGGATGCCGGCGCCTCCGCTGGAATCACTTCCGGCGATTGTTAATGCTGTTCTCATTGTATTGCTCCTTTCTGAACTGCATTACTTTTGTTATGCGACGCGAAGTGGTGCCCCCGACGCGCCGCGGTGTGTACGAATAGTAGATCAAAGTCCGCAAGCGGACTTTAACTCCTCCGGTCCCTCAATTGTGATGGGAGCTTGCGGGACTTTGCGCGCCGCTGCCGGTCACCGTTAGGTGACATTTTCCGATGCGGCAGCGTGCGCATCCCCCGGAGGGGCTTTGCTTCATAGGAAAATCCAAGGATTTTCCTATGAAGCAAAGAAAGGCAGCCTGAATGGCTGCCTTATCCGTACACATCTCTCCCTACGTTGGCATGATCCAAATCAGGTTTTGGGTCGGAGACGATGCCAGTCTCCCTCTCAGCCGGGTGCGCCCGACTCCCCAGAGCTTGATTCAATTGTAACTGCTGCGGTCATGAAAACGATCTCCTCACAGCCGCTGCAAGCCTGTTTATTCTAACATGTCCTGCATTCTGTGTCAATTTAATCGTGTGCTCCTTGTAAAGATCCAAAACTACCCGTTTGGGTATCGCAGTCTCCGCTTCTTTTTTGTATGATAATGATATGCAGCAGGATGCAAACAACCCGGAGGATCGTTACGATGTCAGTTCACCGGAAACAAATCTTATATAATATTGCGGCGTTTACCCTTCTGTTCGCCGCTTCACTTTACCGGCAGCTCAGCATGCGGTATCTCCCGCATGACTCGGTCCGGTACGTTGTCCTGTACTGTGTCTATGTGTTTCTGATCCTTGCCTGGGGCATCTCAATCTGCCTGCGTGTCACCCAGAAAAGCATGCGCTTCTTTCTGCTGCTGGAAAATGCCATGATCTTTGCGGGACTGACCATCCGGTTTGTACAGGAACAATTTCTCCAGAATCATCTTGATCTGCTGCGTCTCAGCGGCTTTTATGTCGGCGCCACCTGTCTTCCGGTTGTCCTTCTGGGTTTTTATGCGGCACTTGGCATCGGCAGAGCGGATGATTATCGGATCCCGAAGAAATGGTATTTTCTGATCGTTCCCACGGCAATTCTGGATCTGCTTCTGGTTCTGGATGACCAGATTCATTTTTATACGTTTATCGTTCCCGAAGAGCCGCAGCCGAATCTGATTTTCCATCCATATATCGGCGTCCTTTTCTTTGCCGCATTCTGCATTATTCTGATTGTGCTGCGGGTACTGGTCCTCTACCGGCATAATTCCATCATGACCGGCAGGAAATATCTGCGGCCGCTTGTTCCGTTTCTTGAGGGTGCGATGCTGGTTGTCTTTGCGCTGCCTTATATGATCAATTACCTGCACATCAATCCGCCGATTGCCCCGCCGGAAGTCATTGAATTTTTTGCGAAGCTCTTT
>JAFUCM010000147.1 GCA_017459675.1 Eubacterium sp. | reverse complement strand
AGCCGATATGGTGAAGAAAGCAGGCTGTTCTTGAGTTCTTCACCGTCGGCACTTAAGCCGCAGCGTTTCTGACAGGTTCAGTCAAGGGTGGCGTACGCATCCAGTAACCATCAATCACACAGAAAAAGTGATTGACCCTTTAAAAATGAATATTTATGATTTCAAAGTAAAAAACAGACTTGGTGAAGAAGTTGATCTGGCAGATTATAAGGGAAAAGTTCTGATGATCGTGAACACAGCTACCGGCTGTGGTTTTACACCGCAGTACGAAGGTCTGGAGAATCTGTACCGCAAGTACAAAGAGCAGGGCTTCGAGATTCTGGATTTCCCGTGCAACCAGTTCGGGCATCAGGCACCGGGCAGCGACGATGAGATTCATGAGTTTTGCACATCCAAGTACGACACATCTTTCCCGCGTTTTGCAAAGATCGATGTTCTCGGTGAGAATGCAGATCCGCTGTTCAAATATCTGACAGAGAACACAAAATTCGAAGGCTTCAGCGGTCCGATGGGCATGCTCATGAAGGGTGTTGTCAAGAAAATGGACAACGACTACAAGAACAACGGCAACATCAAGTGGAATTTCACAAAGTTCCTGATCAACCGCGACGGTGAGATCGCAGCACGGTTTGAGTCAACAGAAACACCGGAGAAGATCGACGAAGAAGTTGCAAAGCTTCTGTAAAGCAGCACCGGAGAAGAAATCATGGGAAAATATGACTGCCTGAAAATTGAGAACCAGCTTTGCTTTCCGCTGTACGCGGCGTCGAAGGAGATGGTGAAGCAGTATAAGCCGTTTCTGGATGAGCTGGATTTGACTTATACGCAGTACATCGCCATGATGATTCTGTGGGAACGCGGCGAGACTAATGTCAAAGAGCTGGGCAAATGTCTGTATCTGGACTCCGGGACGCTGACGCCGCTTTTAAAGAAGCTGGAGGCGAAGGGATACATCGTCCGCGCCCGTTCGAAGGAAGATGAGCGAAATGTCATCATCCGGATCACGGAGGCAGGCGAAGCACTGAAGGACCGGGCCGTGAAGGTGCCGGAACAGATGGGAAAGTGCATGGCGCTGTCGCCGGAGGAAGCGGCACAGCTTTATATACTGCTTTATAAAGTACTCGGGCAGATGACAGAATAATAGAAAAGGAGATACGAAAATGGCAGCAATTGAAGTAAATCTGGATAATTTCGAGCAGGAAGTAAAACAGGCAGACGTACCGGTTCTGGTAGACTGCTGGGCACCGTGGTGCGGCCCGTGCAAGATGCTTTCACCGGTTGTCGATGCGATTTCTGAAGAAGCAGACGGATTCAAGGTCTGCAAGATCAATGTGGATGATGAGGATATCCTCGCAGAGCGTCTGGAAGTCGCTTCAATCCCGACCCTTCTGGTCTTCAGGGATGGTGAAGAGGCAGGCAGATCCGTCGGCGTCAAGGGCAAGGACGAGATTCTGGAGATGCTGAAGTAAATCTGAATTCTTGCAAAATGTTTTTCGGATTCCCGCAGGGTGAACCGGAGATAGCATGATCGCTGCTGCAGAGGTGAAGTTCCCCCGGCTTGATATTTGCAGCGTGTGATCACGACAGAGACAAGGAGTTTGAATCATGACAGATATTATCATCGTCGGTGCCGGAACAGCCGGCATGTCAGCGGCAATTTACGGACTGCGCGCGGGAAAATCGGTGCTGGTTTTCGAGGCGGCAGCATACGGCGGACAGATCATCAATACGCCGGACATTGAAAACTATCCGGGTATTGCCCACGTCTCAGGATTTGATTTTGCGACGGGACTGTACAACCAGATGATGGATCTCGGCGCAGAGCTGAAGTTCGAGCGCGTCACATCTGTGGAGGACGCGGGAGATAAGAAGATTGTCCGCACTGCAAATGGCGAATACGAAGCAAAGGCTGTCATTCTGGCAACCGGCGCAAAAAACCGTCCGCTCGGTCTGGAACGCGAGCAGGAGATGATCGGATCAGGCGTGTCTTACTGCGCGACCTGCGACGGCATGTTCTTCCGCAAAAAAGATGTCGTCGTAAACGGCGGCGGAAACACGGCGCTGGAAGACGCGGCATTTCTGGCAAATTACTGCAACAAGGTTTACCTGGTACACCGGCGCGACGCATTCCGCGGGGATGCGGCGGCAGTGAAAGAACTGGAATCCAAGGAGAATGTGGAATTTGTCCTGAATGCGAATGTCACGAAGATTCTCGGCGACAAAAAGGTCGAGGGCGTCGAAGTGACCGATAAGCTGACCGGCGAGACGCGCGTAATCGAGGCGCAGGGCCTGTTTGTGGCCATTGGTCAGATGCCGGAAAATGCGGCGTTCCAGAACCTTGTGGATCTGGACGCAGGCGGATACATCGCGGCAGGCGAGGACTGCCTGACAAAGACAAGCGGCATTTACACCGCGGGCGACTGCCGCACCAAGACAGTCCGCCAGTTGACGACAGCGGCTGCGGACGGCGCGGTTGCAGCATTGGCAGCAGCTTCCGGGATTAGGTAAACGCAATTAATATAGATAAATATATACAGCCGGCTCCGTTAAGGAACCGGCTGTTTTTCTCCATTGGATATTTTGGGGCTTGCATTGCATCAGAAATCGTGTTATTATGTTCACATAAGCAAGATCAATTCTCCGGCAGTTCTGTTCCGGACGAAGCACTGCAGTCGATTGACGCTTATTCCGTATTAAAATAAAAGACTGTATCCGAACGTGGTGTTCACCACACGATCCCTGCTTACACATACTGTCGAGGCAGGGAGAAATCATTCTCCCTGAAAATCAATCACGAAGGGAGACTGGAAATGATAAACAGAAATTACAAAGACAATGTTTTCCGGATGCTTTTTGGAAGCGCGGAAGCGAAGGAAAATGCGTTGGAGCTTTACAATGCGATTGCAGAAACATCTTATACGGATCCATCAGAACTGGAATTGAATATGATTGAAAATGCAGTGTATATGGGCTATAAAAATGATGTTTCATTTATTTTCAGAGACGAAATGCATCTCTGGGAAGAACAGAGTACTTACAATCCCAACATGCCGGTCAGAGGTCTGACGTATTTTTCGAGATTATATTCAAAATACTTGACACAGCAGCATATCAACATTTTCACGACTGCCCAGAAGAAACTTCCGACACCGCGGTATTTTGTTTTTTATCTGGGAACCGAGGAACAACCGGAAAGCAGCGTGTTGCGACTGACAGATGCGTTTGATTATCCGGAGCTGGCAGATGTGGAAGTAAAAGCCACCATGCTGAACATCAACTACGGACATAATCGAGAATTGTTGGAGAAATGCAGAACACTGAAGGAATACTCGGAATTGATTCAAATGGTCCGGCAAAATGAGAAAACAATGTATATCGAGGATGCGATTGATGCGGCAGTAAATGCGTGCATCGAGCGCGGCATCCTCAGAGAATTTCTGGAATCACATAAGGCGGAGGTAAAAGAGATGTTTGCATTGGAGTATCATGAAGAACTGACACGGCGTGACTTGCGGGAGCAGGCGATCAAAGAAGGGCTTGAGGAGGGCCGTGCAAAAGGGCTTGCAGAAGGTCGTGCAGAAGGTCGTGCAGAAGGTCGTGCGGAAGGTCGTGCAGAAGGTGTGTTTGAAACACTGGCCGCACTGGTTAAGGAAGATGTACTGACACTTGCAGATGCAGCCAGGCGTGCAGGTGTAACGGAAGAGGAGTTTCTGAAAAAATGTCAGGATCTTGACAAATAATCAGCCGGAGAAGTATAATACGTAAAGACATGGGGAGCTTGCGAAGAGGCAGGCTGAGAGTGGACGCTGATCGTCCAGACCCGGAACCTGATTTGGATAATGCCAACGTAGGGAAATACAGATTTGCATTTGTAAAGCGGTATCCTGCGTGGGGTACCGCTTTTTGCGCGTTAGCAATGAGCCATGCGCATACAGGATGTCTTGCGGATGGTAAGCGCTTGCGCTTATCTGAACGGAAGACAGACTGGATGCATACGGCGAATGCCGCGACAGTGAGCGTCCGAAGGACGCGCAGCTGTCGGTATGGCTCAGGATAACGTATAACAGTCAGGGGACGGTTTACAACCATGCATCTCGGTAAATAGGGGGCACCACTTTTTACTGTATCAAAGGCGCCGGATGGGAATCGTTCTATGGGATTTCTGTCCGGCGCTGTTGTATTGTTATGTGGAGGGGAGGACACTGGTAACAATTAATGGAAAAGAGGAAAATGCTGCCGGCATGACGGTTTTATCGTATCTGGAACAGGCGGGATTTGACCCGAAACGTGTCGTGGTCGAGCGCAATCTTGAAATTATCCCGCAGGAACGCCTGGATGAAGTGAAACTCGAGACGGGTGATCAGGTCGAGATCCTGCACTTTGTGGGGGGCGGCTGAAAATGATAACAAGAAAAGAACTGGAACGTGCCTTTGATGCCCGCTTTCCGGTGGAAATTAAAGAGAAAATGCATGCAGCCCGGGTTGCAGTCGCGGGACTTGGCGGGCTCGGCTCTCAGATTGCGGTGATGCTCGCAAGGAGCGGCGTCGGGCATCTGCATCTGACGGATTTTGACGTTGTGGATGTGACCAATCTGAACCGGCAGATGTATTTTGTGGAGCACCTGGGCCGGCCTAAGACAGAGGCGCTGGCGGATCTGCTGCGGCGGATTAATCCGTGGATCGATCTGGAGCTGCATCAGATGCGTGTGACAGAGACTGATATTCCGGAACTTTATCGCTCGTACCCGCTGGTGTGTGAGGCATTTGACAAACCGGATCAGAAGGCCATGCTTGTGCGGACGCTGCTGGAAACCTGTCCGGATACGACGGTTGTTTCCGGCAATGGCATGGCAGGTTATGCAGATGCGGACGCGATCTGCACGCAGCGACGATTCCGCAGGCTTTACGTCTGCGGCGACGGCACGACAGATGTAGGAGACGGGATCGGACTGATGGCGCCGCGCGTATCGGTGTGCGCGGGGCACATGGCGAATAAGGTGGTGCAGCTGATACTGCACTGATATAGGAGGAATCATTATGCAGGACACATGGAAACTTGGAGAACATGAATTTCACAGCCGTTTTATTCTCGGATCGGGCAAGTATAATCTGAAGCTGATTGAGGCTGCGGTTGAGCAGGGCGGCGCGGAGATTATTACGCTGGCGCTGCGGCGGGCGAATACGCAGGAGCAGGAGAATATTCTGGACTTTATTCCGAAGGGCGTTACGCTGCTGCCGAATACATCCGGTGCGCGCAATGCGGAGGAGGCGATTCGGATCGCGCGGCTTTCCCGCGCGATGGGATGTGGTGATTTTGTCAAGATCGAGATCATGCACGACGCGAAGTATCTGTTCCCGGACAACTTTGAGACCGTAAAGGCAACAGAAGTGCTGGCAAAGGAAGGATTTATCGTTCTGCCGTATATGAATCCGGATCTGATCGCGGCGCGCGACCTGGTCAATGCCGGTGCGGCAGCGGTTATGCCGCTGGCAGCGCCGATCGGCAGCAATAAGGGCCTTGCGACGAAGGAAATGATTCAGATCCTGATCGATGAGATCGATCTGCCGATTATTGTGGATGCCGGCATCGGCAAACCCTCCCAGGCATGTGAGGCAATGGAAATGGGAGCGGCTGCAATTATGGCAAATACGGCAATCGCGACAGCCGGCGATGTTCCGGAGATGGCGAATGCCTTCAAACTGGCGATCGAGGCCGGCCGCAAAGCTTACCTCACCGGCATGGGCCGCGTGCTCGCGCGCGGCGGCAGCGCATCCGACCCGCTGACAGGATTTTTGCACTGATAAAAAGTTTGGCCGGAACTGGGCTGGAGGGTTGGCAGGCAGATAAAAGTCACAGTGAAAGTTGCAATTATCTGGCAAGCCGCCCAACCCAATCAAAAACAAACGATATGAACAACTAAAAGGAGATTTCTCTAAAAGCTATGAACGAAGAAACCCAGGTTTATTTTATCGACAGTGATGTGCTGCCGGAGAAGGCGCTGGCGCGCAAGCATATGCTGGAGCAGGATCCGTCGAGCCGGACAGACCCGATGAAGTATATGCCGGGCATGGAAGTGATTGAATCGGATGTGAAGGATCAGGTTCTGGCGCAGATGAACGCGTATGATTACAGCCTGTACACGGCCGCGGATGTGGAGCGCGCGCTGAGTCACGATACCTGCAGCATCGAGGATTTCAAAGCGCTGCTGTCGCCGGCGGCGGCACCGTATCTGGAGCAGATGGCCCGCAGGGCGGAGGTGGAGACGAAGAATCATTTCGGCAATACGGTCTACATCTTTACACCGATTTACATTGCGAATTACTGCCAGAATTACTGCATTTACTGTGGATTTAACTGCTACAACAACATCCGCAGAAAGAAGCTTTCATTCGAGGAGATCGAGCATGAGATGAAGGTGATTTCCGATACGGGTATGGAGGAAATCCTGATTCTGACGGGTGAGAGCCGGACGTACTCGGATGTGAATTATATCGGCGAAGCGGTGAAAATTGCCCGGAAGTATTTCCGCAACATCGGCATCGAGATTTACCCGGTGAATACGGACGAGTATAAATATCTGCATGAATGCGGTGTGGACTATGTGACGGTTTTCCAGGAGACCTATGATATCGAGAAATATGAGACGCTGCATCTGCTGGGACACAAGCGTGTCTGGCCGTATCGTTTTGACGCGCAGGAGCGCGCGCTGATGGGCGGCATGCGCGGCGCGGCATTTTCGGCGCTGCTCGGGCTGGCGGATTTCCGTAAGGATGCGCTGGCAACGGCCCTGCACGCATATTACCTGAACCGGAAATACCCGCATGCAGAGCTGTCCTTAAGCTGTCCGCGGCTCCGGCCGATCGTCAACAATGACAAGATCAGCCCGGGCGAAGTGGGAGAGCGCGAGCTGTGTCAGGTGCTCTGCGCGTACCGCATTTTCCTGCCGTTCGTCGGCATTACGGTATCCAGCCGCGAGACTGCGGAATTCCGCAACGGCATTGCAAAAATCTGCGCGACCAAGGTATCTGCGGGCGTTTCGACGGGCATCGGCGACCACGAGGATAAATACGAAGGCAAGGATGCCGCGGCCGATGAGGCTGCCGGCGATGAGCAGTTCGAGATCAGCGACGGCCGGTCTTTTGCGAAAATGTATGCGGACATGGAGCAGGGCGGCCTGCAGCCGGTTCTGAATGATTATATTTATGTCTGAAGGACAACCATCCCGGAAGGTGAAAATATCATCTTCCGGGATGTTTTTTTACAGGTGGTTTTACACCGGAAATTCCGCTATGTTATAATGAATTCGAAAAATGTATATATCGCATGAGTGTTGGAGGTTCTTATGAAAAGATGTAGACGTACATTTATACGGTTGCTTTTAATTTGTATGGTTATTTTGGGAACCTTAGGTGTCAGCCGGGATGTTCACGCGGCGTCTAAGGCAGTGGCGAAGGTTGGAAACAAAAAGTATGCATCTCTTGATAAAGCATTTAAAGCAGTTAAGAAAAAAGGAACGATCAAATTATTAAAAAATGTTACTTTGAAAAAGAATATCTATCTGGACAGCAAAAAAACAATTACAGTCAATCTGAATAAACACACGATTACGACCAAAAAAAGCGGAGGATTTACGATTAATAAGGGCAAGGTGACGTTCAAGAACGGAACTTTGAAAGATAAGCAGAGTGCGAATGCAAAATATGGAGTATACAATATCATCAGCATCTATAAGAAAGGATCGGTTGTTCTTAATAATGTCAACTATTATGGGCATATTCAAATCGGCGGGTATTATTATGCAAAGAATAACGGATCTTTAAGAATAAAAGGTGGAACGTTCAAACCGGCAGGAGATTCCTGGCTGATCAGTAATTTTGGAAAACTTGTGATTGATAAGGGGGATTTCCAGTTTCTGGGAAGCGATACGCATTACGGAATTCTGAGAACATTTAAAGACTGTACAATCAATGGCGGGAATTTCAAAACGTATGGGCAGTATTCAATTCTCATCGATACGAATGGCTTTGATGGACACAGAGGGAAAACAACAATTAACGGTGGAACGTTTACGTATCCCTGGAGCAGAAACCGTGACTGGAATTATGGGGTTATACTGAATGAGAAGAGTGATACAACGCTTGCCGGCGGGACAATCCAGTCTTCGGTTCAGATTGTGGGCGGAAAACTTGTTATGAAAGGCGGAAGTATTACCGGTGTGAAATCTGCTGTGTGGGTGGATGATTTGTATGGCGGTCCAAAAGGCAGCTTTTCAAAAACCGGTGGAACTATTACGGAATACGAAAGAATTTTTAACTGAAACAAAGAGAGCCCGGCAGTTCATCGGATTGATGTGCTGC
The DNA here is from genome assembly GCA_017459675.1 of Eubacterium sp. Lineage (GTDB taxonomy): Bacteria > Bacillota > Clostridia > Lachnospirales > Lachnospiraceae > CADBRN01. Next base: position 18,766 of record JAFUCM010000147.1, on the reverse strand, counting down.
CGGGTTTTTCGCAGGTGCCGTGTTCATGGTGACAGGCACCATTATATTTTTATAAATTATTCTTCTGCCATCGACGGCCACCGGTAGTCGGTGAACGGAAGCATGTTTTCTTTGATGGACTGCGGGCTGACCCAGCGGAACATGTTGGTGATGTTGCCGGCTTTGTCATTGGTGCCCGATCCTCTCGCGCCGCCGAACGGCTGGTGTCCGGTCAGGGCGCCGGCCGGCTTGTCGTTGATGTTCCAGTTGCCGGCGGAGTCGCGCAGCTTCCACTCGAGTTCTGCGATCTCGTTGCGGTCGTGGGTGTAGATGCAGCCGGTCAGTGCATACTTGGATGAGTTCGCACAGTGGTCGATGACTTTGTCGTACTCGTCCTTCTCGTAGACATAGATGGAGAGAATCGGCGAGAAGAGCTCGTGGTTGAAACTCTTGTAGTTCAGCGATTTGACCTGGATGACGGTCGGATAGATGAACAGTCCCTTGCTGTCATCATAGCTGCCGCAGAGCAGGTCCGCGTCTTCATCGTGCTTTGCGGAGTCAATGTATTCTGCTGCCAGGTTGAAGGCGTGGCGGTCGATGACGGCGCCCATCAGGACGCGGAAATCTTTGACGTCGCCGACGCGGATGGTCTTGATCTCAGCCAGCAGTTTCTCCTTGACTTCCGGCCAGAGTTTTGCCGGAATGTATGCGCGGGAGAGGGCGGAACACTTCTGTCCCTGGTATTCGAATGCACCGCGGATCAGGCCCGTAACCAGTTCATCCACATCTGCATTTTCGGTTGCAAAGCAGTAGTCCTTGCCGCCGGTCTCGCCGACCAGGCGCGGGTATGCGCGGTAGTTGTCGATGTTTTCACCGACCATTTTCCAGGTGTCACGGAAGACGCGGGTGGATCCGGTGAAATGGAATCCGCCCAGACGGCGGTCGGTGAGGACGTAATTGCTGACGTCGGAGCCGCGGGACGGCACGAAGTTAATGACGCCTGCCGGAAGCCCCGCCTCCATGAAGATCTTCATGAGGTAGTAGCTGATGAGGACGGCGTTGGTGGACGGCTTCCAGACGACGACGTTGCCTGCGGTTGCCGGAGCAGCCGGCAGGTTTGCGCAGATGGATGCAAAGTTAAATGGTGTGACCGCGCAGACAAATCCCTCGAGCGGGCGGTATTTCAGACGGTTCATCAGTGTCAGGTCCTGCTTCGGCTGCATGTTGTAAATGAGGTCCATGTTGTAGACGTTGTAGCGCAGCAGGTCGCAGACCTCATCCGGTGCGTCGAAGGATGCCTCGTTGGCGGTCTTACTCTGGCCGAGCATGGTGACAGCCGTCAGGAAGTAGCGGTATTTTGTTTCCACCAGATTGGCTGCTTTCAGAAAGATCGCATAGCGCTGTTCGCGCGGAAGCATCTCCCAGGCATCTTTGGCGGCCATCGCTGTCTCGATGGCTTCTTTCAGCCCCTCCTCGCCGACGCGGCAGCACTCTGCCAGAACGAGGCTGTGGTCGTGCGGTGCGCGCACTTCAAAGCGGTCGTCCGTATAGACTTCCTGGCCGTTGATGATTGCCGGAATGACTACCTTCTGATTGCTGACTTCCTCGAGTGCGGCCTTCAGAAGCGCACGTTCCTCAGTGCCGGGGGCGAAGGTACGTGATTTTACGTTGTCGGGGTTTGGTGCGTGATAAATGCCTGTCATATATAAACCTCCTTTTGCGGAATAAAAATCCTAAATCTACGTATATTATGCAGTTTTGATGAATAATTGTAAATAAAGGTGAATTTAAGGCAAGATAATATGCAAAGTATACCAGAGATTATGCGAAAAGAATGACAAGGATTCTCCGTATAATGCAAATGGATTCTTATGTTCGGAATGTCCCGTTTCAGTTTGCGCGGGCTGCGATGCAGGACACGGGCAGCGTTCCGGTTTACTGATTTCATTTATCATTTACATGGAGGGTACTGAAAATGGCAGATATGTCTTACCTGAAGGATATGCCGATTGCCGTGCTGGGCGGCGGCGCAGTCGGCAAGACCATTGCGGCGGATTCGAAGCTTGGCGGCGCAAAGGATGTACGCCTGTTTGATGTCATGCCGTTTGCTGAGAAATCACTGGCAAATCTGGAGAAAACAGGCATTCTTCTGGATGGCGTGCAGCACAACCGTGACAGCTTTGAGCGCTCCGGCAAGGCCTACATTGACGTGATTACATCTGATATTGAGGAAGCGGTGAAGGGGGCAGGCATCATTGTTGTTTCCTGCGGTTCCTGGGGACATGAGCCGATCTTCGAGCAGCTGATCCCGCATCTGGAAGACGGACAGGTCATCATGGTATTTGCGGACAACTTCGGCTGCCTGCTGCTCAGAAAGATGATGCGCGAGGCAAACTGCACGAAGAAGGTCATCATCGGCGGATGGTCATCGGCTCCGTACGGTACCCGTATTGAAAATATCAACGGCTACAATTTTCCGCATGTCGGCGTGAAATACCGTGCAATCACCCTGCGCGGCGCGGCGCTGCCGGACATCGATACCCCGGCGTTCCTGGAGGCTTCCAGATACCTCCCGGCAATGGATGCTGTCACACAGGGTGACGGACCGGCAGCCGGTAAGACGATTCTGGATATCGACTTTGCAAACGTCAATCCGGTGATCCACGTGCCGGCAACCATTCTCGGCGTCTCCACCATGGAGAACTGGGGCGTGATTTTCTGTGGACACGACAAGACCACTTATTCCATGTATTCCCATGGCCTGTGCCCGTCCATCTGCGAGACACAGTACGCATTTTATAATGAGGAGATCGCGCTGGCTGAGGCGATCGGCGTCGGTATTCCGAAGTACAAAAAGCAGATGTTCTTCTCCAGAAGATCTGTCCTGACCCAGGAGTACATGGGACTGGACAAGGACGGCAACGACAACGTCGTATTCCCGCTGGATGCACCGTCCAACGAAGGAAATACCGGCCCGAACAGCATCCATCACCGCTATCTGACAGAGGACGTGCCGATCGGCTGCAAGATCTACCATGATCTCGGTGTGCAGTACGGCGTGGCGACACCGATCATTGATTCCATGATCACACTTGCCGGTGCATTCCACCAGAAGAACTTCTTCGAGACCAGCAAATACAACCTGGCATACCTCGGCATCGACAACATGCCGAAGGAAGAACTGCTTGCATATCTGAACGAAGGTGTTTACAATAGATAAAAACTATGTAAACGTCCGAATGGCGGGAAGAATTGTGAGAGTGCGAAGCACGAAACAATCCTGACGTAATCACAGACTAAGTAAATGCAAGGCAGCTACATGGAATATCAGGTCCGGGTGACAAGTACAAAAAACAGAAACGTGAGAAGCGCGTGGTTCCGTCTCAGGCGGTTCGGCCTTCGTAAAGACCGCTACGGCGGATATGCGGGGACGGTTCCTTCCAGACGAAAACTGGAGAAGCTCCGCACGTTCTGTGAACGGAAACAGCTGTATTTCCGGATCAACAATGCCTACGGAAAGCGGAGCGGCTCCTACAGGAGCCGCTTCTTTGCGTCCCACCGGTCAGTTTTTTTCGGCTTTTACTTTTGCGCCTACTGCGGAAAGATGCTGCCGAAGAGGAAAGTGAGCGTCGATCACCTGTACCCGGTGGGAAGTGCCGCCAGAGATCCGGACATGCAGAAATTTTTGAAAAAGAAACATCTGTCAGGGATCAATGATCCGAAGAATCTTGTGCCGGCCTGCCGGCGCTGCAATCAGGAGAAAGGCAAAAAAATGGACGGCTGGATCCGGAAGGGCCGGATCGGCCGTCATCAGTGGGTCTGGCTGCTGCGGCATCTGCTGCGGATTATGGGGATCGCGCTGCTGACCGCAGTTACCGTGTACCTGACCCTGCATTTTATGGGAATGGATGGCTGGAGTCTGAAGTTTGTGAAAGAGTTGCTGCAGTGAGGGGCCGCTCGGAACCTTGAGAAAAAGAAGATGGGCGAAAAATGGCCGCTTGGAACCCTGAAAAAAGAAGATTGCCGCAAAAAAGACTGCCTCTTGCGAGGCAGCCTCAATAAATGCTTGTTCAATATAATGTTTACCAGTTCACCGCGATATCCAGCTGGTTCGGATTGGAATAAGCAAATCCGCCGGTATCACATACGATGCAGGTTCCGAGGGAACTCTCGACCAGAGAGCCGCGCGGATGTACATCCAGGTTTGCGGCACACATGATGTAGTCACCGAGCATCTTGACGCCGTCTTCGCGTACCCAATACTCATCTGCATTGCCCATGTTCCGCATGATGTTGACAACACCGCTCATGTCCAGATTGTAGTAGGTCTCTTTGCCGCTCGGTCCCTGTACAGTACCGTTGCTGCGGTTCAGAACCGGACCATTCCAGGTGCTTGCTGCAGTTTCTTCAGAAGATTCTTCTGCCTCCCCGGCAGTTTCTTCTGTCTCGTCAGCAGCTTCACTGTCGTCTGCAGATTCGTCGTAGGACGCTTCGTCAGATGTATCTTCAGAATCATCATAAGATTCGTCCGCATCTTCGTTATCAGATTCTCCATATATGTCAATATACTCCCCGTTGACATATGCAATCTGGCCGTCGTACTCAATCTTGTACCAGCCATTATCGAGTCTGTCAGTTACCGCAACCTCGTCCGCTTCTGCGAGATCGCCGATGATTTCGTCATCCGCGGTTCCGCCTGCACGAACATTCAGTGCATATGCATTTACCTGACCATAAACTGTATCGTCTGCGAGAACCGGGATGGCTGTGAACATGGAGACTGCAAGGGCAGTGCTCAGTGTCAACAGTGTTCCTTTTCGCATGATGAATAACCTCCTTAAAAATCTCTTTCGCAAATGTTACAAATTTGTTTCGAAATGTTACGGTGGCATTATATGAATAAATCATTCCTGTGTCAAATCAACGCTTTAAGTGTTACGATACCTGTTTGTAGTCAATAATGCACAATAAATGTCGTGGCTGTCGGATTTATTAAAGCAATTCGCACAAATTCTTATCCGGCCTTCGTGCGGTTTGCCAGTCAAAAATGGTAAAAACACCGTGAATCATTGGTAATGTTGCACAAAATTTTGCGGGTGCAAGTACGGGGCATGTGGAATAAATGGATGTCGTGGTATGATAGGGGCAGTGATCTATTCCGGATGAAGCAGCGGTATTTTACCTGATCTTGTGTCCGGAATGATCAGACGGATGAATGCACAACAAGATCATGTGATATCACAGATGTCAGTGAAATGCCAGGAAACCCGGAAATTAATGCGGGAACAGGATGTCAGGAAAATGACAGGAAACCCGGAAACATGAGCAGGAACAAGGGGTAAATTATGAATATCAGGGAAGAAGCACGTGCGATGAAACTTGCGGCGCCGAAGCTTGCGGCGTCATCTGCTGACCGGCGGAATGCTGCGCTGGCGGCAGTTGCGGCCGCGCTGGATGCGAAGCGGGACGAGATTTTCGCCGCCAATCATGCGGATATGGACGCTGCGGCAGCGGATGGCGTCTCCGGTGCGGTTATGAAGCGGCTGAAATTTGATACGGGAAAGCTGGAGGACGTGATCAAAGGAATTCAGCAGCTGATCACGCTGCCGGATCCGCTGAATAAGGTGACGCTTGCCAGGGAACTGGATGAGGGACTGATCATGCAGCGTGTCAGCGTGCCGATCGGTGTTATCGGCGTCATCTTTGAGGCGCGGCCGGATGCGCTGGTGCAGATTTCCACGCTCTGCATCAAGAGCGGCAACTGTGCGATCCTGAAGGGTGGGAAAGAGACAGCCCGCACAAACCGCGTGTTATTTGAGACGATTCATGCAGCAGCCGTGGAAGCCGGCCTGCCGGCGGCGTGTCTGCTGCAGGCGGAACTGCACAATGAGATTGATGAACTGCTCTCCTGTGAGAAGGATGTGGATCTGCTGATCCCACGCGGGTCGAATGCATTTGTGCAGTATATTATGAACAATACGAAGATTCCCGTAATGGGTCACGCGGACGGCGTCTGTCATATCTATGTCGATAAAGATGCCGACGAGACGATTGCAATTCCGATTCTGCTGGATGCCAAGACGCAGTATACGGCGGCCTGCAATGCGGTGGAGACGATTCTGGTACACCGCGATATTGCGAAGACGTTTTTGCCGAAGCTTGCCGAGGCGTTCCGCGGGGCGGATATCAGGCTGCGCGGGACTGCAGAGGCCGGCGAACTGATTGCCGGCGGGCTGCTCGCCGGCGGTGCAGAAGCTTCCGGGATTACCGGAGCAGTCGGAAAAGAGACCACTGCTGCGCCCGTGACAGCAGGCACGAACGAGTCAGTACAGAATCCGGATGCCGGGTCAGTTATCCCGGAAAATTATGAAATCATGCAGGAGGATGAATTCCACAGAGAGTATCTGGAACTCATCGCTTCCGTGCGTGTTGTCAGTGGTGTGGAAGAGGCCGTCGAACATATCAACCGCTTCGGCTCACATCACACGGATGCCATTATTACGGCAAATGATGAGACAGCCTCTTATTTCATGCAGATGGTTGATTCTGCAGGTGTCTACCGCAACTGTTCCACGCGGTTTGCGGATGGTTTCCGCTATGGCTTCGGCGCGGAGGTCGGCATCAGCACAAGCAAGCTGCATGCGCGGGGACCGGTTGGTCTGGAAGGACTTGTAACCTATAAATATGAAATTACCGGTGCGGGACACATTGTCGGCGATTATGCCTCCGGCCGGCGGCAATTCCATTTCCGGGATCTGTAATGAAAGCAGGCTTGCCGGGGCAGAAGGAAGAGCGCGGGGTCAGTACAGGCTTGCCGGAACGGCATGTGAAGCGCCGGCCTTGTGACTGGATGCGCACTTCTTATGAGGGATCGGATGCATGCACATATTTGACTATGAAAATGAGCCGGCTGAGCTGCTCACGCCGGAGATTGTACGACTGCTGACCCGGATCCACGAACACCGCGGGGCGCAGCAGCTGCTTCTGGAGCAGTACGGCGACCGGCTGATTCCGCTCCGTACGGCTGCGGAGCGTCAGTCTGACCGGGCAGCGGCGATGGAGGATGAGAAATACCGCGGCGCGCTGGAAGAGATCCGCAGCCATTTCGATAAAATGGTACCGTCTCCGGCGCTGGCCTGCACGCTGCATGCAAAGCTGTTTCCGGAAAATGGCGGAAGATACCGTGACTCCGATACGGTCATCCGCGGGACGGATTCCTGGGGCGACGGCCGGGTGCGGTTTTATCCCTGTAAGGCAGATCGGGTGGAGCCTGCAATGCTGGAGCTGTTCGCCGCAGCAGAGCGTGCACTCAATGTCGAGCGGCACGATGCACTGCTGCTGATTGCACAGTTTGTCATTGACTTTCTGAGCATTCATCCCTTTGCGGACGGCAACGGCAAGACGGCGTGGCTGCTGCAGACGCTGCTGCTGTACCGCGCAGGATATTATATCTGTGCATATGTGAGTCTCGAGCGTCTGATCGAAGAGAGCGAGGAGGCGTATCAGGAGGCACTGCAGTACAGCTCGATTTTCTGGCAGGACGGCACCAACAGCTATGAACCGTTTGCGGCGTATTTTTTGCAGCTTCTGGACCGGGCCTATCAGCAGTTTGCACGGCAGACATCTTATTTATTAGAAGAAAAGCAGTCCAAGGCGGACCGGATCCGCGATATGATCCTGCACTGGGACGGGCCTGTCACCAAGCGCCAGATCCGGGAACAGTATCCGGACATTGCAGTTGTGACCGTGGAGCGCACGATGACAGCGATGGTGAAGGAAGGAATCCTGACGAAAACCGGCGGCGGGCCGTCGACGGCGTACGTGAAGCGGATTTCACACGAGCAGGAACAGGAAATGAATGTCTGAGCCTGCAGATGGTTCCGGACAGGATTGTAAGGTAGAGAATCATGAAAATCACACATATCAAACACAGCGGGTTTACCGTTGAACTGGAAAAAACGGTCCTGATCTTTGACTGGTACACCGGAAAACTTCCGGAATTCCGCCCGGATCAGGAGATTTACTGTTTCGTATCCCACAGCCACGGCGACCATTACGGATCGTGTATCTGGCGGCTGCGGGAGCAGTATCCGGATGTACATTATATCCTGGACCGCAATGTGCGGGTCCCGGGGGCGGGGCTGAAGACAAAAGCGCGCCTCCCGCGCGCGGATGTGCTGAAGGTGCGCCCGCACAAGAATTATGAAATCGGCTCCATCCGGATCTATACCCTGCTTTCAACCGATCAGGGCGTGGCATTCGTCGTCGCGGCAGAGGACAAGTCCATCTATCACGCCGGCGACTTAAATGTCTGGTACTGGGAGGAGGATTCCGAGAAAGAGAACAAATGGCAGGTCGGGATGTACCGGAAAGAGATCTCACGGCTTGCAGATTATCATTTTGACGCGGCATTTGTGCCGATGGATCCGCGGCTCGAATCTCATGGCCCCGATGCCGTCGCCTGGTTCCTGGGGCATGTGGACTGCCGGCAGCTGATCCCGATGCACTACTGGAGTCAGGAAGCAGATGCAAGAGCGTATCTGGAAGAACCGCGTCTGCAGCCATACCGGGAGAAAATTGTGTTCCTGCCGGAGACGACACGCTGAGAAGGGACTCATCCTTTGGCTCCCCCTGCAGGGCACATTGATTCCGCGGAAAGATTATGTTATACTGTGATCAAAGATTTTATATTTTTTATATTTATTTTATAAAGGAGGGTACACTATGAGTTTGGGTAAGAAGCTGTGTGCTGAATTTATCGGTACATTTGTCCTTGTATTCTTCGGATGCGGAACAGCTGTCGTCGCGCAGTGTTCCACAGATAATTATCCGGGTTATATTCTGACCGCGCTGGCATTCGGTCTTGTCATTGTCGCAATGGCATATTCGATCGGAAATATTTCCGGATGCCATATCAACCCGGCAGTATCCATCGCCATGCTGGTATCCGGCAAGATGACGACGAAAGACTTTGTCGGCTATGTCCTCGCACAGGTTGTCGGCGCAATTGCAGGTGCAGGCGTTTTGAAGGCAGTTCTCGGCGCAAATGCCGGCGCGCTGGGCACGAACGGTCTCTATAACGGAAGTGCGGGCGCTTCCTTCATCATCGAGATCATCCTGACCTTCGTATTTGTCATCGCGATTCTCGGCGTCACATCCAAGCCGGAATTCGGCAGTGTGGCAGGACTGGTGATCGGCCTCTCCCTGACACTCGTGCACATTCTCGGCATCGCATTCACAGGCACATCCGTCAACCCGGCGAGAAGCCTGGGCCCGGCGCTCTTTGCCGGCGGAGATGCACTCGCATGCGTCTGGGTATTCATCCTCGCACCGCTTGTCGGCGGCGCACTTGCAGCGGTGGTCTACAAGACACTGTCAGCTGAGTAAACTTGACGCAGTGGGGTACCCCGGTCCCCTCCGGGGCAGGTGACAGAACAACACTGTGAGGGTTCCCCGCCAGACCGGAGAAAGAACAAAGCAGGCTGCCATATTCGCGCATAACCCGAATATGGCAGCCCTTATTTTTTATGCAAGCGCATCCCAAAATGTGATTTTTCTGTGATGTGCACAAGTAATTCTGGATAATCTCTGCGGGACGGATTATAATGAAAACGGTATTTTTGACTAAAATTGTTAAACTAGCTGTTATTATGAGATAATTCGGACTGCCATGATGATGCAGAAAACGGTTTTGCCGGGGCAGTCTTCGGGGAGGATGAGCATGAAGAAAAAGGGGAGCAATAAGAAGCGCGTGATTATTATCGCGATTGTGGCAGCCGCGGCAGCTGTATTTCTGCTCTGGTGGTTTTTGCTGCGTGATGGTGCACGCAGAAAGAACCAGGAAGTGGCATACGTGCAGACAGTCGCGGAGATCACAGGGCTCGGGGACAGCGCTGGTCTGGTAAACCGCTATGCCGGCGTCGTCGAGGCGCAGGAGAGCTGGTCTGTAAAGCAGGATTCGGATGCGACGGTCAAGGAGATCCTGGTTAAGGTCGGCGATTCCGTGAAGAAGGGCGACCCGCTGCTCACTTATGATGTTGATAAATTCCAGTCGGATCTGGAACAGGCGCAGATTGAACAGGAGCGTCTGCAGAATGAACTGCAGAATGCGAAGGATACGGTTGAACAGCTGCAGAAAGAGAAGGCGAAGGCAAAGGCTTCCGAGCAGGCTAGTTACACGATTCAGATCAAGGAGCAGGAGCTCACTGTCAAGCAGACAGAACTGGATATTGAGAGTAAGAAGCTCAATCTCGACAAGTTGAAGAATAATATTGAGCATGCGACGGTCACCAGTGAGATCGACGGCGTTGTCAAATCCATTAACAATGGCGAGACAGATGAAGACAGCTTTTCGGAGGGAGACAGTTCTCTGATCACCATCATGCAGACCGGCGATCTGCGGGTCAAGGGAACCATCAACGAGCAGAATATCACTTCGCTCGGTGTGGGTGCGGAGCTGCTGATTCACTCCCGGACAGACGCCGAAAAAGTCTGGCACGGCGTGATCAGCAAGGTTGACACAGAGAATACAAACAGCGATCAGAATAACAACATGTATTTTGGTGACTCCGGATCAGGCAGCACCAGTTATCCGTTCTATGTATCTCTGGAAAGCAGCGAAGGGCTGATGATCGGTCAGCATGTCTACATGGAGCTGGATTACGGACAGGACGAGGTGGACGAGAAGACCGGCGTCTGGATGTATGATTACATGATCGATATGACAGATGCATCCCATCCGTTTGTCTGGGCGGACAACAACGGAAAGCTTGCAAAACGGGAAGTCGGACTCGGTGCCTATGACGAAGAGATGATGATGTATGAGATCACATCCGGACTGGCACTTGAGGATTCCATCGCGATGCCGGATGAGCGTCTGTACGAGGGCATGGCGACGAAGCCGATGTCCGAGATGGAGGAAGATATCGAGGAAGGCGGGAGCGATGAAGATATCGTGACGGATGATGAAGATATCGAAGTCATCGATGACACGGATGATGATGACGGGGAAGCGTGGGACGGCGAGGATCTCGACCCGGATTACGAAGAAGACGATGAAGAGGATGATGGAGAGGACTGGGGAACCGAAGAAGGTTTCCAGGGCATGGACGGTTACCAGAGCATGGAAGGGATGGACCGTGGTGACCCGTCCATGGACAATGTCGTCGAAGATCCGGAAGACAGCATTTATGCGGAAGATGTCGAAGATGATGCTGACGACGATGCTGAGGATGAGAACTAATTAAGGGGATTCGATATGATTGTCGAAATGAAAGATGTCTGCAAGGTATACGAGCAGGGCAAGCTGGAGGTTCCGGCGCTGCAGCATGTCAATCTGCAGATCCGGGAGGGCGAGTATCTCGCCATCATGGGACCATCCGGTTCCGGAAAATCCACGCTGATGAATCTGATCGGATGTCTGGACCAGCTCACCAGCGGGACCTACCTGCTGGACGGGCAGGACATCAGCAAGTGCAGCGATAATGAGATGTCGGATATCCGGCTGCACAAGATCGGCTTTATTTTCCAGAGTTTCCAGCTGCTGCCGTATCAGAGCGCACTGGAAAATGTGGCACTTCCGCTGACATATGCCGGTGTTTCCAGAAGAGAGCGCCTGGAGCGGGCTGCTGAAATGCTGGCGCGGGTGGATCTCTCGGACCGTGTGGATTTCAAACCGACACAGCTTTCGGGCGGACAGAAGCAGCGTGTCGCGATTGCGCGGGCCATGATCAATCACCCGAAAATCCTGCTGGCAGACGAGCCGACCGGCGCGCTGGATTCCAAATCCGGCGTTCAGATTATGGAACTGTTTGAGCGGCTGAATCAGGAGGGCGTCACGGTGCTGATGATCACGCATGATGCGAATATCGCGAAGAATGCGCACAGGATGGCAACCATTTATGACGGGATTCTGACAGAGGTCTGATGGCAGAGGGAATCCCGGGTGGGAAGCCTGACAGGAAAGTGTATTTCCGGATTAAAAATTCCGGTGGCAGGATCAGAGAAACAGGGGAGATGTTCGGATGAACAAAAAGAAGAAAATTCTGGCTGTAATCATCACAATTGCAGTGATCTGCGGTGCCGTTGTCGGTGTATCTGCCGCGGTGCGGAGCACGACATCCGGCGGAAAGGTTATGGTCATTCCGGCAGAAGAACTCAATTATGGCTATGGCTACTGGGAGGGCGAGAGCATGGAGGGCTACGTGACCTCCGAGCGCACCCAGAACGTGCGGCTCAATTCGTCGCAGAGTGTGGCCGAAGTCAAGGTCGAGGAAGGACAGGAGGTCAAGAAGGGTGACGTCCTGCTTCTCTATGATATGAAACAGACGGAGGTCAATCTGGAGAAGGCGGAACTGAGTCTGGAGACGAAAAAACTCAGCCTGAAGAACGCAGAAGATATGCTGAAAAAGCTGAAGAATACTTCACCGTCCTCCGGTGACGGAGATGACGGGGACGGGCCGGATGGAGACGAAGATGAGGAAGACGAGAAGGAGCAGACGGTCAAGAAGCCGAAAGCTGCTGATAAGCTGACCGGCAAGGCAAAACCGTACTATGATGCGGAGTCTGCCGCGGCACCCGGCACAGAGGCCAATCCGTACCGTTTTCTTGTAAAAGCAGGCGCGACCGTAAATGCTGATTTCATCAATATGGTCAAAAAGCTGCAGGGAGAGCAGGCGGTATGTTATTTCGTTCTGGAACTGCGCGAAAATGACAGCTGGGACGGAAAACTGATCCGCTCCTGGACGCAGAATGCATCGGATGTACTCTCCCCGGATAAAGACTGGGTCGGCATCATCGATCCGGACAGCGAGAAGCCGATTATTCCGACCAAAACCTTTGCCGAGATTGAAGAACTCGAGAAACAGGCTGAGGAGAACAAGAAAAAGATCGAAGAGCTGGAGAAAGAGGTAAAGAAACTCCAGGATGAGCTGGACAAAGCTAAGGCAGCGGCAGATCAGCCGGAAGTGACACCGGAACCAACAGATACACCGGAGCCGACAGACACGCCGGAGCCGACTGCGACACCGGAGCCGACGGAAACACCGGAAGAAATCCAGCAGGAAATCACAGATAAAGAGGCACAGATTGACGCCCTGCAGGAGGAAAATGAAGCGCTGCAGGAGCAGATCGAAACACTGCAGGAGCAGAATGCGGTTCTGGAAGAAACGGGCGCAGTCAGTTCTTCTTCTGTCGCATTGCGCGGAGCACTGTCTGCAGGCCGGACGGCTGATCAGGGTATGCGGATGACAGCCGGCACGGCAGTTTATCAGAAGATCACACCGGTCACAGGCACAACTGCACTGGTACAGGGTGGCAGCAGCGCAGCGGCGGTACTGACGGATTTCGAGGATCTGGAAGCAGATGAGGATCTGGATGATTCGGATGATTCGGACGATGCCGATGAGGAGGAAGATGATTCTATTGAATACTCACCCGATTCCCTGAACAGCGCAGAAGATCTGGAGGGCAGTTACACAAGGGAGGAACTCGCTGAGGCAATCAAAGCCCAGGAGGAAACCATCACAGATCTGCGGCTGGATATCCGGGAAGCGGAGCTGAAGGTGAAGAAGGCGAAGAAAGCGCTGGAAGAAGGTTCCGTCAAGGCAATCCTGGACGGCACGGTGACCAGAGTGGAAGATCTGGAAACCGCCCGTGCAGACGGGACACCGTTCATTACGGTTTCAGGCAGCTCCGGCATTGCCATCAGAGGCGGTCTGCCGGAGAAGTTCCTCGGTACCATCTCAGAAGGCAATCAGATCTCTGTGGCATCCTGGACAAACGGCATGCAGTATACGGCAACCATCTCGGAGATTTCGCCGTACCCGGATACGTCGGGCATGTTTGAGAGCGGCGGATACAACAATTCCTACTATCCGTTTATTGCGATCATCGATGACGAAGATGCGGAGATGGAAGACAACGACTGGGTGCAGATTTCGGTCGATGCAAATACGCTGGCGCAGGATGACGGATTTTATCTGATGCGTGCTTTCGTGCTGGAAGACGGCAACAACGGATATGTATACAAGCGCGGCGAGGATGGCCTGCTGCACAGACAGGATGTGAAACTCGGCAAGCTTTCCGGTGATTCCTATGAGATTCTCAGCGGACTGACCGCGGAGGACTGGGTCGCATTCCCGTACGGCAAGGCGGTCAAAGAAGGCGCGCAGACCCGCGAGGGCACGATGGAGGAACTGTACAATGGATGATCGGAAACGATCGTTATCATATTGTATTTGAGACATATTGAATTTGAGAGAGGATAGTGCAAATGACGGAAAATGTTCGCTTTGCATTTCAGGGGATCTGGTCTCATAAGCTGCGGTCGTTTCTGACGATGCTGGGTGTTATCATCGGTATTGCCGCGATTATCGCGATTGTATCGACGATTCAGGGAACCAATGAACAGATCATGCAGAACCTGATCGGTGCCGGCAACAACGGCGTCACTGTTTCGCTCCGTCAGGGCGAAGATGATTACTATATGGATATGGGCGCGCCTGCAGGCGTGCAGCCGGTTTCGGATGAACAGCGCGAGGAGATCCGCAAGCTCGAGGATGTGGAGGATGCCACCTTCTATCTGTCGCGCAGCTACATGGACAGCGTCACGCATCTGGACCGGACGCTGGACAGCGGAAGTGCCCGCGGCATCGATGATCATTATCTGAATACCTGCGGCTATGTGGTGTACCAGGGCCGCGCATTTATCAAACATGATTATGAGACATTTGCCAAGGTGGTTTTGCTGGATGAGATTGCAGCCAAGATCCTGTTTTCAGGAGAAGAGGCCGTGGGCAACACTCTGGAGATCCGCGGCGAGCCGTTTACGGTTGTCGGTCTGATCAAGAAATCGGATAATTTCCAGCCGGTCATCAATTCCTTCGAGGATTATATGACCTATCATCAGGAAGAATACGGCACGATCTATATGCCGGATGCAACCTGGCCGGTTATATTCGGGTTTGATGAGCCGGAGAACTGTATTGCGCGGGCAAAAAAGACAGAGGATATGAGCCACGTCGGCAAAGAAGTGGTGGAAATCATGAATAAGTCGGTGACGGCGTCCAATTCGCAGATCGCCTATAAGGCAGAGGATCTACTTGAGCGCGCCCGCAACCAGCAGGAGCTCGCATCCAGCACCAACAACCTGCTGATCTGGATCGCGAGTATCGCACTTCTGGTCGGCGGCATCGGTGTTATGAACATCATGCTGGTATCCGTTACGGAGCGTACCAGTGAGATCGGTCTGAAGAAGGCACTCGGCGCGCGCAAGCGCACAATTCTGGCACAGTTCCTGACCGAGTCGGCCGTGCTGACCAGCATCGGCGGAATCCTCGGGGTTATCGCCGGTATTGTACTGGCGGAAGTGATCTCAAGGATGAGCGATACGCCGGTCGCGATCAGCGTCCCGGCCATCATCCTGGGCGTGGCATTTTCCATGCTGATCGGTATCGTCTTCGGATTGCTGCCATCCTACAAGGCGGCGAACCTCGACCCGATTGAGGCACTGAGAAGAGAGTAAAAAGTTAAGAGGCTGTCACATGAAGCATCTTCATGCGGCAGCCTCTTTTGCGTAAGAGTGAAAACGGACTTTACTAGTTTTTATTCAGCCGGTGTTTATTCGGCCGGCGCTTCCTCAGCCGGCGCCTCTTCAGCAGGCGCTTCCTTTACCGGTGCGTCTTCGCCTTCAAAAATATCATCCGCAGCCGGAACAGCTTCTTCTGCAGCTTCTTCTTTCACGGCGCCGATGTGGCATCCGCATTTCGAGCAGAATTCCGCTTCGTTCGGAACGTCTGCGCCGCAGTCCGGGCACGGCCGCACGTTGCGGAGCACCTGGCGCTGTGCCTGATAGTCTTCGAGTGTCTGCTCGAGTTTTGCGATCTTTTCAAATAATTCAACATATTCTGCCGGAATATCTTCCTGGTTGTTCTGATAGACCTGCTGGCCGAGCTGTGCGTAGATACCGGTCAGCTCACGCTTGGAAGCTTCGATCTTCGCGGTCAGGGAGACGCGGTCGCCGATGTTTTTGGTGCGGCTGGCAGCAACGGTGCCGAGGTCTGTAAGTTTCTTGCTCCAATTCTCAAACATGTTCTTTCCTCCTTGCCTGATAGTTAGCATTCCATTTTTTTATTTAATGCAGTATAATAATTTGCGTGGTTTTGGGATGGACTGTCCCATCACGCAATATCATAGCACATTTTCTGACGCAATTCACAAAAACGGATATTGTTCAGAAAGATTTCACAATTTGTACAGAAGGAAGGAAATGCATATGCAGAACGAACTGCAGAACAGAAATCAGGTTATTATCAGAACGAGTATCATCGGGATTCTGGCCAACCTGCTGCTGGCAGGATTTAAGGCGGCTGTCGGTGTGCTGTCCAATTCGATTTCAATCGTGCTGGATGCGGTCAACAACCTGAGTGACGCGCTGTCCTCGGTGATCACAATTATCGGCACGAAGCTGGCAGGAAAAGCGCCGGATAAGAAGCATCCGCTCGGCTACGGAAGAATCGAGTATTTAAGTGCCATGATCATTTCGGTCATCGTACTGTATGCCGGTATTACTTCCCTGACGGAGTCGATTAAGAAAATCATTCATCCGGAGCAGGCGGATTATTCCACACCGACGCTGATCATCGTGGCGGCTGCGGTTGCTGTGAAGCTGATCCTCGGAAGATATGTCAAATCGGTCGGCGAGAAGGTCAATTCCGGCTCACTGGTGGCGTCGGGTGAGGATGCGAAACTGGATTCGGTCATCTCGGCGGCGACACTTGTGGCTGCGATTATTTTTCTCACGGCAGGTATTTCGCTGGAGGCATACCTCGGTGCCGTTATCTCCGTTGTGATTATTAAATCCGGTATCGAGATGCTGATGGAGACACTGAGCAAGATCCTCGGTGAACGTGTGGACAGTGATCTGTCACTCGAGATTAAGCGGGATATCTGCAGATTTGAGGGGGTGCAGGGGGCCTATGACCTGATCCTGCACAATTATGGTCCGGACACACTGATCGGGTCTGTTCATGTGGAGATTCCGGACACCTGGGATGCGCATCAGATCGACGAGCTGACGCGGAAAATCCAGAAGAAGATCTACTGTGATCACGGTGTTGTCATGACGGCAGTCGGTATTTATTCCATGAATACAAAAGATGATTTTGCCATGCAGGTGCGCTCAGATGTCACAGAAATCGTGATGTCACATGAACATGTCCTGCAGATGCACGGATTTTATCTGGATGAGGAAGACAAACGGATCACATTTGATCTGATTATTGATTTTGCGGCGGATGACCGGAAAGCGGTGTATCAGCATATCGTGAATGAGATTCAGGAGAAATATCCGGAGTATAAGGTGCAGGTCGCAATGGATGTGGATATCAGCGACTGAGTTACGGTACCGCGCGTGACGCGCACAGGCTGCAGGAATCTTAAACACGAAAGAAAGAGTACAGGTACTGTCATATGCTGAGAAGAGAAGATATGCTGGAATTAACCCGGCGCATGACACCTGCCAGAACTTCGATCGACCGGATTGCCGGCTGTTATTTTGACGAAGACGGTTATGCGGACGGGAGTTTCAATACAGGATTTCTGAAATTAAAAACATCGGATAAAGAAAAAAACCTCAGAATTGCAAAGACAATCCCCTACGCCGACACAAACCGGCAGCTGACTGAACTGGATTTTCCCGGAGAGACCAGGGAATCCGGCGACATGATGCGGCTTCTGGATGCAGTCATGGAATCCGGCCTGAAAAATGACGCCATGCTGGATACCTTCTACGAAGTCGTGGGGGAGCGCCAGCCGAAGGGCAGACCGTTTGCGGTGGTTTTGTTTCACGGTGTTTATGACATCCCGCGTATGGGAAGTGACAAGGCAGAACAGTGGGAATCGGAAGAAGTCTATGAGTACCTGGTCTGCAGCATCGGTCCGGTACTGGATGATTATGAAATAGATGAACCGGAATGCGGTTTCCTGTATCCGTCCTTCTACGAGCGGAGTGCGGATATCTTCCATATTGCATTGTATGAGAAGGAACCCGGCGTGAGCGGAGAAGCACTGATTCAGACGCTGGGGTGTGAGAGAATGTAAACGAGTGGAGCGCAGTGGATCAGTCCCTCCTCAGGCGCGGGACTTGAATTACTTTAATGTAAGGCAGCAGTGTCATGTGGCACTGCTGCTTTTGTGATGTATCTGAATTTTTATAAAAACTTGCGAAAATATCTGACAATATGATATAATTGACAAGACATCTCAGGTGCGACCGACGTGGTATTTTAAATTGCTGGATTTATGAATTCACGGAGGATATACGTATGAAAAGAGTGGGAAGGAAAATAATAGTCTTTATATTTACAGTCGTGATGTGTCTGGGCATACTGCCGGCCGGTGTTCAGAAAACGATGGCTGCAACAACGATCTCTTCAATACAAATAAGCGGTCTTGTAGGTACTATGAAAGATGGAACGGCACAGAAGACCCTGGCAGATGTCCACTATGGTGGCGCAGGATATCAAGCCACGACATTGGTCTGGCAGAAAGAGGATTTCCAGCTCGGATTATTTAAAGACATGAGCAGCACGGAGAAATTCCAAAAGGGCAACCATTATCAGAATTATGCCGAATTCAGGATAACACCGACTATGCCGAAGAAAAAACTATGCCGAAGTTTTTCGGCTTTGCCTGAGAATTCTTCGATGATCAAAGATTCTTCGGCATAGTATTTCGGGTCAATCCAGAGAATAGAGCAGCTTTTTCATAGCAGCTTTCTTCCAGATTT
>JAFUCM010000146.1 GCA_017459675.1 Eubacterium sp. | reverse complement strand
TGCCCGCACTGCACATCTGAACTGAAGTAAACGGCAGAAATGATTTTCAGCGCAGTCAGGCACTGCGCCGGGCCCTGCCCCTGTTGGCGGCGGCTGTTATATGAACCAAAAAACGCAGCGGCAAAAATGCCGGCTGCGTTTTTTTACTGCTGTATTTTTTTATGAAAAACGTGTGCGGGACTTACTCTGCACGGGAGCCGCCGTCATCGTAATCCTCGTCGTAGTCCTCGTCGTAGTCCTCATCATAGTCTTCTTCGTCATAATCCGTGTCATCGTCATAGTCATCTGTATCTTCCGTAACTGCTGTCTCTGCCTGATCGCCGGCCTTTCCGAGCAGTTCCTGGGAAATATAATAGCTGCCGCCGTCGATTGAGACGATATACCAGCCGTCTTCTTCTCCGACAACGGTAACCGCGGTTCCCGGATCCAGTGACGTATAGATTTCTGAATCAAGGTCCGGATCTGTCCGCACGTTTGCACTGCTGACTGTGACATATCCACTTCCTGCCTGATCTGTGGCTTCACCGGCAGGATCTTTCGCTTCTTCCCCTGTCTCTTCTGCTCCGTCTACCGGCACGGCCTCGATTGCCTCCGGCTTCAGGGAGTCCGCTTCCGGTGTCGGCGTCGGCGTTGGCGTCGGGGCAGGTGTCGGCGTCGGCGTTGGCGTCGGGGTGGGTGTCGGCGTCGGCGTCGGGGTTTCTGTTACGACTGCCTCTGCTGTCTCCTGTGTATCCGAATTACTGCCGCATCCGCCTGCCAGTCCTGCAAGCACTGCTGCCGTAAGAATGAACGGTAAAACCTTTGTTGCTTTCATACCTTATAATCTCCCCTGCTTCATCCGGCATCATCCTGATGCACAGAAGCACCGGATCATACCGATATTTTCTTAACACTATCTGTAATTATAGCCCGAAACCATCTGCAAGTCTAGCATAAGTTGTGTTGAGACGAAAAACAAGCACAAAATATCGGATTTATGACCTCTGGTCACGCATAAAGAAGGCCGCCGCTCGATGCGGCAGCCTCCATTCATTCAGATTTCATACCTGTTCAGTTGTTAAGCAGGTGCCTGACCGGTACCCGTAATCAAAGCTGCGGGCCTGCCGGTACAAGTGCCTTGCCGTGCTCATTGTAAGTGTAGTTCTCAAAGTTCTTGATGAAGCGTCCTGCCAGATCCTTTGCCTTTGCATCCCATTCTGCAGCATCTGCATAGGTGTCACGCGGATCCAGGATTGCCGGATCAACACCCGGAAGCTCTGTCGGAACCTCAAAGTCGAAGATCGGAATCTTCTTTGTCGGAGCCTTCAGTACATCGCCGTTCAGGATTGCATCGATAATACCGCGGGTATCCTTGATGGAGATACGCTTGCCGGTGCCGTTCCATCCGGTGTTAACCAGATAAGCTTTCGCGCCGCTCTTCTCCATTCTCTTAACGAGCTCCTCACCGTACTTTGTCGGATGCAGCTCCAGGAATGCCTGGCCGAAGCATGCGGAGAAGGTCGGTGTCGGCTCTGTGATACCGCGCTCGGTACCTGCCAGCTTTGCTGTGAAGCCGGACAGGAAGTAATACTGTGTCTGCTCCGGTGTCAGGATGGAAACCGGCGGCAGTACACCAAATGCGTCAGCAGACAGGAAGATTACATTCTCGGCTGCCGGACCTGCGGAGATCGGATTGACATTCAGAACGATCTTCTCGATGTGGTCGATCGGATAAGATACACGTGTGTTCTCTGTGACACTCTTGTCTGCAAAATCAATCTTGCCGTTCTCATCCAGTGTGACGTTCTCAAGGAGCGCATTGCGCTTGATTGCATTGTAGATGTCCGGCTCAGATTCCTTGTCGAGGTTGATAACCTTTGCGTAGCATCCGCCCTCGAAGTTGAATACGCCGTTGTCATCCCAGCCGTGCTCGTCATCACCGATCAGAAGACGCTTCGGATCTGTGGAAAGTGTGGTCTTGCCGGTTCCGGAAAGGCCGAAGAAGATTGCTGTGTTCTTGCCTTCCATATCTGTGTTTGCAGAGCAGTGCATGGAAGCGATGCCCTTCAGCGGCAGATAGTAGTTCATCATGGAGAACATACCCTTCTTCATCTCACCGCCGTACCATGTGTTGATAATAACCTGCTCACGGCTGGTAACGTTGAATGCCGCTACGGTCTCGGAATTCAGGCCGTAATCCTTATAGTTCTCAACTTTTGCCTTGGAGGCATTGTAGCAGACAAAGTCCGGCTCAAAGTTCTCGAGTTCTTCCTCTGTCGGATTGATGAACATGTTCTTGATAAAGTGTGCCTGCCATGCAACTTCCACGATGAAGCGGATTGCCATGCGGGTGTCCTTATTTGCGCCGCAGAAGCAGTCCTGAACAAACAGACGCTTGCCGGAAAGCTGATTGATTGCGATTTTCTTCATGTCAGCCCAGGTCTCTTCGCTCATCGGCTTGTTGTCGTTCGGATATTCCTCGGATGTCCACCAGACAGTATCTTTGGAGCCTTCATCCATAACGATGTATTTATCTTTAGGAGAACGTCCGGTGTAAATACCGGTCATGACATTGACAGCACCGAGCTCAGAAACCTGTCCCTTGTCAAATCCTTCCAGATCCGGTTTGATCTCTTCTTCATAGAAGAAATCATATGAAGGATTGTGGATGATTTCTTTAACATCAGTAATGCCATACTTTGTCAGATCAATTTTAGCCATAACTTGTGAACCTTTCTCTATTACTTTTATTTGTTAAATCGTTGCCAAATCAGTCCTTTTGCCATTATACCTGTTTCGCTGTACATTTACAAGCAAAGGGTGATCGTATTGTTTGTAAAAAAATACAATTTGTTTTTGCCCGTCTTTGGTAAAAATTGACAAATTCTCACCATTTAGCGATCAAACAGTGCCGCGAGCAGCGCGCCGGCCACAATAAAGAAATCCGCCAGATTGAAATATATTTTCTTCAGGAACTTCACCGGCGTCTTAATATTGATATAATCCACGACGTATCCCTGGTGAAAATGGTCGAACCAGTTGGACAGTGCGCCGCCGACGATAAACGCCAGGGCAAGTTTACCGGCGCGCCGTTCCTTTTTCCTGCTGAAAATAACGGTGAGCAGCCGGACGGCTGCAACAAGCAGAACAGCACCTGTCACACGGCGGATCATCTTCGGTTTATCTTTGAATGCGCCCAGGAGCATGCCATGATTATGCACTTTGCGCACACGCACGTTTCCGTTACAATACTGACGTTCTTCCTGTGCGCCAAGATTTTCTTCAACATAACGCTTCAGCATCATGTCCGCTGAAAAAACCGCCAGAACAATCGCGATATATACCATGGATAAGCTTCTCCCTTCTTACCTGTGCTTCCGTCTTATACGCGCTTCGTATGCGCTCTTTTATGCTCCCGCCTTATGCTCCCGCTTTATGCTCCCGCTTTATGCTAGCGTCTTATACTCGCGTCTTATGCTCCGGTAATCTGCGGAACGGACGCACTGCGCAGCACAATGCGCGGACCGCCGGTGTGCTCGATATATTCCTTCGTAATAACAACCTCGCCGATATTCTTATCCTTCGGGATTTCATACATAATGTCCAGCATGAATTCCTCGATCACCGCGCGCAGCGCGCGGGCGCCGGTATCCCGCTCCATCGCTTTTTTCGCAATCGCATGCAGCGCCGCGTCCTCAAAGGATAATTTTACCTCGTCCAGCTCCAGCAGGCGCTCATACTGCTTCAGAATCGCATTGCGCGGCTCCTTCAGCACTTCTACCAGCATATCTTCTGTAAGACTGTGCAGGGCAAATACAACCGGCATGCGGCCCAGAAATTCCGGTATCATGCCGAATTTCCGGAGGTCCTCCAGCGTCACCTTCTGCAGCAGATTCGGATCGCTGTCGTATTTATCATGCAGATCCGCCTGAAAACCGATCGATGCCGTCTTGTTCAGACGCTGTTTGATAATCAGCTCCAGATCCGGAAATGCCCCGCCGCAGATAAAGAGAATATTGCTCGTATTGACCGTCTCGAGCGGAACCATCGCATTTTTGTTGGTTGCGCCGACCGGAACTTCGACATCGCTGCCCTCCAGAAGCTTCAGCAGCCCCTGCTGTACGGCTTCGCCGCTGACATCCCGCTGGCTGACATTTTTCTTCTTGGCAATTTTATCAATCTCATCAATAAAAATGATGCCATGTTCTGCGCGTTCCACATCATTGTCTGCAGCCATCAGAAGTTTGGAGACGACGCTCTCAATATCATCGCCGATGTACCCGGCCTCTGTGAGAGAAGTCGCATCTGTCATGGCCAGCGGAACATTCAGCAGTCTCGCAAGTGTCTGCACCAGATACGTTTTGCCCGATCCGGTCGGGCCGATCATCAGCATGTTTGACTTTGCAATCTCCACACCGTCCTTCGGCTCCGAAAGAATCCGCTTATAGTGATTGTATACACCGACAGACATGATTTTCTTTGCCTGCTCCTGGCCGATCACATATTCATCCAGCGCCTCCTTGATCTTGTGCGGCGGCATGACATCCTGCATCGTCATCGGACGCGCGTTCTGATCTGTGTCATCAGAATCCGCATCCGCGCCTGTCCCTTCGCCGAAACTGCCGTCTGCATATGCCCCGGATGCCTGTCCCGCACGCCTGTTCTTCTTACGCCGGGATTGTTCGTCCTGGCCATTCCCGCCGAACATCCCGTCGAAAAAATTCAGATTCGAGAGATCAAACATCCCCATGCCGGGCGGCAGATTGCGCATAATCTCACTGTAATCAATCGCGCCGTTCTGCATACTGTCAAAGCTCTTCTGCATACAGTCCGCACAGATGCAGATCCCGCCGGGAATCTCAATCAGTCGCCCGGCCCTGTTCTCACTGCGGCGGCACATATAGCAGATCCGCGGCGGCTGCTTTCTGCGGTCATGCCGGTCGTTCTGATCCTGATCACCTGCACGATCCGCTTCCTGTCCGGCAGCCTTCTCCACTTCCCCGCTCTCATCGATCGTAAGTTTTGTATCGTCAGACATATTGCGCTCCTTCTCAAAAAGATGTCCCGTTCATTATATTCCACTTTCCCGCACGCATCAAGAGACAGGGTACGGTTCTCTGTCTCGAGAACCGTACCCTGTCTCCCATTGTAACTTATACTCACCCTGTTATGCTTCTGCGGTCAGTCACCGTTCGGACCTGCCTGCATGTTCCGCTGCATCTCCTCATCCGAACTGAGATTATCCAGAACTGCCTGTTTTCCGAGTGTTACGGAAAGTGTCTGCTCTTCATAAGAACCATTTGCCTGCCGCTGTACAATTACTTCGATTGTCTCGCCGGCCTTGCAGTAATCAAGCGCGGCTTCCAGATCAGCGTACTGGCTGACGATCTTTCCGTCAATCTTTGTGATAACATCTCCCTCGATCAGTCCTGCTTCTGCGGCCGGGCTGTTCTCTCCGATCTCTCTTACATAGACGCCGACCGGAATGTTGTAGCGCTGGGACGTTTCCTGATTGACATCTGCACAGCGGATGCCGAGATATCCCTTCTCCTCTTCTGAGACTTTTTCTTTCGTCTCAAGCGTCATCAGTTCCTGCAGAATCGGCTCTGCCTTGGAAATCGGGATGGAGTAACCGACATTATCAACGGTTGCGCCGCCGGCACTGGAAGACTTCGCCTCATTGATTCCGACAAGCTCACCGCGCATGTTCAGGAGTGCGCCGCCGCTGTTGCCCGCATTGATTGCCGCATCTGTCTGAATCAGTCCGCTGGATACCATTGTATTCATACCGGTCTCGTCAGCAAGCTCCAGCTCACGGTCAAATCCGCTGATATAACCGCTTGTCACCGACTGGCCGATCCCGAGTGCATTACCGATTACAACAACCTGCTCACCCAGAACCAGGTCATCGGAATTACCGATTGCGACAACCTTGATCTGATCCAGTGTCTCCTGCGGAATATCTTCCAGCTTGACACCGACAACTGCAAGGTCATTGGATGGATCTGTTCCCTTAATGTAGGCCTCGACAGCCTGTTCATCTATAAATCCGACGGTCACCTCTGTCGCGCCGTCAACAACATGGTCATTGGTTGCAATCAGAAGCTCTGTGTCATTCTGTCCGACAATGACACCGGTTCCCGCGCCCTCTACCTCATACTGCTGTGTGCCGCCGAAGAAGCTCTGCATCTCCTGAACCGACATCGTGGAAATCGTTACCAGCGAAGGCATCGCGTTAGAAGCCACTTCTGCAACGGTTCCGGCATAGGACTGCTCACCCTCTGTTTTGGTGGATGAATCCAGTGCCTCCTCCAGATTGCTGCTGTCAGATGTTTTCGTTGTCTCTACTTTGGTATAGGATTTTGCCGCAGCCGTGTCTGCCTTCTGTGCGCCGCTTCCGAACAGCGCATTACCGGCACGGTTCACGCCAAACATAACCGATCCTGCAACCAGACCGAAAACCAGCGCCATTGCAATTGTGCGCATCCATTTGCTGCCTGCTGATGCAGGTTTTCTGTTTTTTGAACGCTTAACACGGCGGTCAGCAGATTTTGCTGTTCCGTTTCCTGTGCCAGAATACTGCGAAGAAGTATTTCTGCCTGTATATGCGCCGCCCTGTGTTCCGGTGCTTCCGCTGCCGGATCCATTTCCATACTGCGAACCTGCGTTATAATCGCTTCCATTCTGTGAACCTGCGCTGTATGTATTGGTACGCTGTGAATCGGAAGCCCGCCACTGATAATTACTGTTTTCCGTCTGCGCGTTGTCCCGGTTTTTTCCGGTCTGCAGCTTCGGATTCACCCAGCTGTAGGTTACCGGCTCAATGCGGTCATTCTGTCCGCCTGATGTCTGTTCTGATCCGGACTGTGCCGGCTGGCCTTCAGCTTCTGTATCTGCTGCAGCGGCATA
The DNA here is from genome assembly GCA_017459675.1 of Eubacterium sp. GTDB lineage: Bacteria > Bacillota > Clostridia > Lachnospirales > Lachnospiraceae > CADBRN01. Next base: position 4,412 of record JAFUCM010000146.1, on the reverse strand, counting down.
CGCATTTGCAGCCTGTCCGCCGGCAGCTGCTTCCTCCGCAGTGTGTTCTGCCGGAGCCGCTTCCTCTGCAATATGTTCTGCCGGTTCTGCTTCTCCTGCTGCCTGTTCTGTCCCGGCAGCAGATGCAGCAGATGCGTCCTCTGCCGGCATACCTGCATCAGCTTCGCCGGTCTGTGCCGCCGGATCAATATCCTCTGCAGATGCAGTATTTCCCTGCTCCGAAAATGTACGGTTCATTTCTTCTTTCCACTCATCGTAATTCATAAGCTACCACCTTTCTGCTGCAAAACCGGGATGCCTCCGGCAATTCTGAAGTGCCCGGATCCCGCTTCTTAACGCGGATGCAGAACCGATAACATTCTGCTCTTCCGCCGACTGATTTATTTGATAAATCAAATCTTAATCAGCAAATGTGATGAGAATGTGTCCGTTTTTTAATTATCCGGGAAATTCAAAAAAAAGACACATTTTCCGGAATTGACCTGACTGCACAAAAAAAAGACACATCTTCCACATCTCCGACTGGCCTGTGAAAAACATGTCTTTTCTGTTGCATCATATGCTGTCTGCGTTCAATCGCGATCTCTGATCGCGCGCGAACTGCCGGAGGCTCAACACAGTGCGGGCACTGCGTTGACGGCCGGACTACTCTTCCTCTCCGTAGTATTCTTCATAGTCCTCATCGCCCTGCGCTTCCGCATCCGATGTACTCTCAGATTCTCCGCTGCTCTGGGCTTTGACCGATTCACCTTCGTTGAATGTCGGAACATCCACGCCGCCGTCACTCAGCCACGGGATCTGACCGTCCTCTGACTTTTCAGGCGCATCTTCCTCTGTAATGCCGGTCTCATCAATGATCGCATTGCTGAAGGACATCAGTACCTGCGACGGCTGATAATTTTCATTTTCAAAGAGGAACTGGTGCAGCAAGCGCACGTTGGACTCCAGCGTTGCCGGAAGGACACAGTCCAGTCCTGTCAGCTCGCCTCTGTCCTCAAAATGATCGAACGGGAATCCGACTGAGTCCTCAATGGTATAGGAAATCAGCGGCTTCACCATAGAGAGCAGCTTTGACGGCTCGATATTGGTCTCAACCTTCGGAAGCACTTTATTGAGAATCTCATTCTGCGTGGCAAGATCTGCTTCCTTGGCCTTCTGCAGCATCAGGGACAGCAGAAGTCTCTGACGCGCCGTACGCCGGAAATCATTGCCGGCCGTATAGCGGATCCGGGCATAGGAAAGCGCCTGCGATCCGTCAAGATGGCGGGTCCAGTACTCGTCATCAGGCATATCAATCGGAATGGTGATCTCCTTGAACTCATGTCCGGTCACGCGGGATGTTTCCGCATTATAACCATTTACGAGATCCATCTCTTCTTTTGAGAGAGGAATATTAAGACCGCCGAGCACATCAATTACATCGACAACCGCATCGAAATGGACTGACATATATTCTGTCAGATCGAGGTCCATGTTGGTATTCATCATGGAGAGCATCTGCGTCGCACCGCCATTGGCATAGGCGGCGTTGCATTTCGTATAGGTATCGTCACCGATGTTCAGATAGGTGTCACGGTACAGGGAAACCAGACGGATCGTCTTCTTATCATGATCAATGGAAGCGATAATCATCGTATCGCTGTTATTGCCGCCGGCCTCTTCACGACTGTCAATGCCGACCAGCGCAATCATGTCTTTTCCCTCGAGCGCCGCCTCATCGACAACCTCTCCGCCATTCGCCTCCGTTGCCGTGATCAGTCTGTCGTCATCTGTCGACGAGAAGTGGATCAGGTTCATCTTGTTGCGCAGCCAGCCGCTACCGAGTGCAAATACAGCCAGAAGCAGCAGGATGATCACTTCAACAATCAACATGATGCGTTTTTTTCTGATGCGCTTTTTTCTATTCAGTGATTTTTTGCTCATAGACCTCTACCGGGAATCTTTCCTGCGCGTAATCATGCAACAATTCAGAACCGGAAGGTTCTGAATTGCTCCAACATCATACTATTAATCAGCGCAAAAAGCAACCGTTATTCTTCTGCTTCCTTCATTACCACGCCGGAAAGCCGCTCCAGAAACATGGCGGTGACTGCTTCCATCGCTTCTTCCTCATCCGGTCCCTCACAGTAGAGTGTGATGGTATCGCCGCCCTTGACACCTGCCGCCAGGACACTGAGCACACTTTTTGCATCCGATATTTGTCCCATGTGATCAAATGTCACCCGCGCACGGTATTTGCTGGTCAGCTCACACAGATGTCCTGCGGGCCGAAGATGTATTCCCATTTCATTATCCAGTCTGATCATCCTGTGCTGCATATTTAATCCGTCCTTGCTGCTTTCTTAACGTGCACCGTGATTTTTACTGTATCAAGCATATCCACATCCGCCGGAAGTGTCACCTTCAGTGCGGCGCTGTAGTCGCCCTCTTCCATACTGCTGCAGTCGATGGCGGGCTTGAGATCCGACGCCTTCAGCTTTGTGAGTATTTCTTCATTTCCGCGGAGAACAACCGTCACCTCAGTCTGATCGTAAGAAATTGTCAGATCCTCATTGAGTGACTGCGGCGTGATATCGTCGACATCGATCACAAATTCCCTGCTGCCTTCCGGAAGAATCGTCACGGTAACCTCCGCTGTGGAAGCCGTATTGGCTGCAATCCGCATATCTTCCGGCATCAGTTCAGAAAGATCCAGCTCTGTCGTATAATCCTGATCTGATCCGCTGATATCTATTAATTCCGCAGGAATACTGATGACATTTCCTGCTTCCTTCAGTTCTGCAAGCGCCTCGTCACTTCCCACAACTGAAACCGTCTGCGGGTTTGTTGTGATCGCACCCACCTGGTAGCCGGCCTGCGGTTCACCTGTGTATGCGGCCTGGATAATCACATCCGACTGCCGCTTCCAGAGTTCCACTTCAACCGACACACCCGAACTTTCCGTACTGAATGTAATATCATCTTCGATCGTGGCTGCCGGCAGCTCATTCTGATCCCTGTCATACAGGATCAGATCCGCATTGCGCCGCGCACTGTATGTCATGCCCGTCACATCGATCCGGGCAACGATCGTCTCAATATCTTCCACAACGGATTTCGGTCCGCTGACAGATACCTTCTCCGGATTTGCCGTGAGTCGTCCGACCTCATAGCTGCTTCCCGGTTTCGTATCGCCGGTATCGACTGCGATTGCAATTTCCTTCGTCGCAATCTCCTCAATCGTGATCGGGATCGCCGTTCTTGAAAGCGTGATATTCGTGCGGTCCACGCCGGGACAGCTGACCTGCAGCGGCACCATAACCGGCGTCGCATCCAGATCCACAATCTGTGTCAGATCGGCTGTTACAGTGATATCATCCGCAGAAATATCCCGCAGCGTCGAGCGGTTGGCCCGCAGATATACGAGTGCTGTCTTGTAATCGTCCTCAATCCGGAACAGCTGTTTTCCGTTCTGAATATAGGTCTCATTTTGTGTTGTAATCTTAACACTGAAACTGCGCGCGATGACCGGGTCATTTACGCTGACCACCGCATACCAGATGATCACGGCGATGACCAGAGACAGCAGCTTCAGCCCGATATTATTTCGAAGCACTTTGGAGACTTTTTTAACCATTTACTGCCTCCTTACCCCGCCGTCTTCCCGGCGTCTGCACAAGTTTCTGAATCTCATGCAGCGCTTCCCGCAGCTGCGCGGGTGACGCGGCCGTGCGGAGTTTTCCCTCCTGCGCAAACGATACCTGTCCCGTCTCCTCTGATACGATCACAACAAAACAGTCACTGACTTCGCTGATGCCGACGCCTGCGCGGTGACGCGTTCCCAGACGCTTGGAGAGCGATGTATTATCCGAAAGCGGCAGATAGCAGGTCGCAGCCGTAATTCTGTCCCCCCGCACGATGACAGCTCCGTCATGCAGCGGTGTATTGTGTTCAAAAATATTAATCAGAAGCTGGCTGCTGATGATTGCATCGACCGGGATTCCCGTCTGTTCATAATCATCCAGCCGGATATTCTTTTCAATAACAATCAGCGCGCCGGTGCGCACTTCAGCCATCTCATAGCAGGCATGGACAATTTCATTCAATGTATGATCACTGAAACGCTTATTCTCATCCGCATTGCGTGTGGGAATAAACCGGGTCAGAAAATTTCTGTGACCGACCTGCTCCAGGGCTTTCCGGAGCTCCGGCTGGAAAATAATAACGAGTGCCGTGAAGGCCGCGATACCCACGCGGCTTACCAGCCAGACAATTACTTCCATTCCCAGAACATTGGCCACCACCATAAAGGCAATGATAAAGAGAATGCCGCGAAGAAGTGTATAAGCACGTGTGTCCTTTACCCAGATGATCAGCGTGTATACAAAAAACGCAATCAGGATCACCTGAATAATGTCAATGATTTCAATTTG
>JAFUCM010000145.1 GCA_017459675.1 Eubacterium sp. | reverse complement strand
CATTCCGATTTTGATTATTCTATTCATAGGTGACCTCCTTTTGTATGCGGTAATCCCTGTTACCATTGATCTTGACAATCATCAGTATACAGGTAAATCCACGTTGCTACAAATGTGAGGTCACTTCATATTATCTCATTTGAAAATGGCGTATCGGCAGTCAGATAAAATTTATTATTTCCTGCATTTTTAATCTCTTTGGAATCTATACGATCCAGCAGACCGTTTTTGTATGAATAAAAGGCCTTTATCTTATTCGCATTGTAGTATCGAAGAACCATGACACCCTGATTGCTCTCATCACCCCAGAGATCCAGCAATAGTTCTTTATACTGATCCGAGCGCTGAATATCCAAAAACCTGACTGATCCGACCGATGAATAATGCTTCTCCGGCGAGAACGTCTTTTTATAAACACATTTTCCGTTCACATACAGTCTGAACTGCTGTCTGTAATTGCTCTTGTTGATCAGCTTATAACGTACCTTCTCTTTCCTTCCGCCGTTCAGATTGAGTTTGTATGTTTTGGCAGGTTTCAGCGTCTTAACCTTATAGTATGCCGCAGCACTGATTTCGGCGGGACGCACTGACGGAATCAGTAATGCCAAAAGCATCACGCAGATCATGACCACGCGTATCAGACGTATACTCCTGCGCTGCCAGCCACATGGCTCCCAGCCACTCACATGTGTGAACCTCTTTACCAGCATAATGATCTCTCCTTTCTGCAGGTTCTGTAAAAAACCTCCTGTTATTTCTGCTTCCGGAATACAAACTTCCTTGCTACATTGATTCCGATCTTATAAGGCAGCGGCCGCACGGCGTGGTCTGCTTCTTTCAGTTTCTCCCGGATCGGAATCTCCTGCGGACAGTGCTTCTCACATTTTCCGCACTGAATGCACTGTGTCGCAAATGCCGGCGACCTGGTCAGCCCGACGGTCTGGAAATACTGTCGTCTTCCCTGCGCCTTTGACTCAATAAACATCGCATTGTAGCATCGGAAAATACCGGGAATGTCCACACCCTGCGGACATGGCATGCAGTAGCGGCAGCCTGTGCATCCGACTTTCTCCTTCTCATTGATTTTCTTCGTGACAGCAGAAAGAACTGCAAAATCACTGTCTGTAAAATGTCCCGGCAGTGCTTCTGAAGCTGTTCTGCAGTTTTCCTGTACCATTTCAATGGAATTCATGCCGGACAGGACAACTGTAACTTCCGGCTGATTATACAGCCAGCGCAGCCCCCACTCTGCCGGCGACCATCCGCGTCCGCTCTCCTGCATCGTCCGGCGCGCCTCCGCAGGCAGCATATTAACCAGCTTGCCGCCCCGCAGCGGCTCCATGATCACAACCGGAATGCCCTTTGCTGCAGCAGCCTTCAGGCCCTCAACACCTGCCTGCGAGACTTCATCCAGATAATTATACTGGATCTGGCACATATCCCAGTCGTAGTCGTTTAAGATCGTGAGGAAATTATCCGTATTCCCGTGATAGGAAAATCCGATGTTCCGGATCGCGCCGCTCTTCTTCTTTTCCTTGATCCATTCGAGAATACCGACGCGCTTCATATTCTCCCACATCGCGACATCTGTCAGATGATGCATCAGATAATAGTCCACGTACGTTGTCCGGAGTCTTGAAAGTTCTTCGTTGAAATACTTATCAACCGCACTGAGATTCCGGATCAGATACTGCGGCAGTTTTGTCGCGATATTGATCTTTTCCCGTATATGATTCCGTTCGAAGATCTCACCGACCGCCGCCTCACTTCCGGGATATATATAGGCGGTATCATAATAATTCACACCGGCTCTGTACGCCTCCAGGATCTCCTGCTCGGCCTTGTCAATATCAATGTTTCCGCCTTTTTTTGTAAATCGCATGCAGCCAAATCCCAGCACGGAAAGATCATTGCCGTATTTATCTTTTCTGTATTGCATACCCCTTCACCTCTCACGAATGATGTCTCAACTGATCTTTCTGCCATCTATTATATAACATCCGGCAGATGCAGAAAACACAGAAAACCTCAAAAGAAGTATCTGCGTTTCCCCCCTAAAGGTTTACAACACAGAAACTCCGGACAATATGCCGCATAACAAAAGTCCGGAATTCCATAAAGGAATTCCGGGCTTTCATATGTTTTTCATCATGTTTCAAAGTGGTTTCCGGAAAAATCAGTTCCATACGGTCCACGCGGAGTTATAGGCTCTTCCATTTACATATTTCACAGTACGGATCCGCACATAGGTGTTGCTGAGTGACCTGTTCTCGACACGATACCTCGTCGTTTTATTCGGTACCGTCAAATTAAATACAAGCGAATTGAACGCCCTGTCGCTCGCGCACTGGAGTTCACAGTAATAATCATCACCCGGAAGCTGCCAGTCCACCTGAATTGCAGCGCCGGAATTCTGAACACTGACAAACCGGGCCTTTGTCGGGAGAATCAGGAAGGTCTTTGTCTGATGACCCGCATAGATCCCGGTGCCGGTCACTGTAACCGATGCTGTTCCGATCGCCACATTGTTGGAGTACCGTACCGTGTAGTCTGTCGCTGCTTTCAGCGTCTTGCCATTCAGGCTGACCTTGACTTTCGGCATCCGGTCATTTCCGGTGTACGTGACATCACTCACTGTCACTGTCGCCTTGTCAAGCGTCTGCCGCTTAATCTCGAAGGTCTTTGTGGCAGAGCCTTTGTAATTGCCTTTTCCCTTGATCGTGACAGTTGCGGTTCCGATGTTGATATTATTTGCAAAGGTCAGCGTATAATCGCGGTCTTTCTGGAGGGTTCTTCCTGCTACCCGCACGGTGAGATCCGGCTTGACCTGCTTGCCGGTGTAACCCTGTTCGGAAAGTCCGGAGACAGATGCCTTCTTGACAGAACGTTTCTTGATCTTGAAGGTCAGAGTTTTGGATCCCTTGTAGTTGTCCATTCCCTTGAGTGTCACAGTCGCTTTGCCGGCTGAAACATTGTTTTTGTAAGAAACTTTGTAATCTCTGCCGGATTTCAGCGTCTTCTTTGCGAGCTTCACCGTCAGCTTCTGCGTGATCGCAGAACCTGTATAGGTCTTGTTTTTCAGACCGGTGATCTTTGCATCCGCAATGGTGGCTTTCTTGATTTTAAAGGTTTTCTTGACTTTTCCTTTGAAATTGCCCTTACCTTTGATGGTAACGGTCGCCTTACCGTGCTTCTTATTATTCTTGTATTTCAGTGTATAGTCGCGTCCCTTTTTCAGTCTGACGCCGTTCAGCGTGATCACCGGATTCGGTTTGATCTTCTTGCCGGTATAGACCTGGGCCTTGATCTTCTTAATCTTCAGTTTTTTCAGAGAAGTTTTCACAATCGTGAACTTCTTCTGAATCTGTCCATTGTAATTCCCCTTACCGCTGATTGTGACCGTCGCAGTACCAACTTTTGTGTTGTTTGCATATGCGACCGTATAATCGGTTCCGGATTTCAGGGTTACGCCGCCAAGTGTCACCGTCGGAACCGGCTTGACGCCATTGAAGACAAATGAAAGTTTTGAAGCAATACCGGAGACACTTGCCCCCGCGATCGAACATGCGGTGATCGTAAATGTCGCCGTCTTGCTTCCGGTATAATTACCTTTTCCGGTAATCGTTACAGTCGCCGTTCCGACATTCACATTGTTGCTGTAGGCAACTGTATAATCGGTATCCTTCGCCAGCGTTTTTCCGTCACAGACAACTGTGACAGCGGGTGTCTTTGCCTTGCCGTCATAAACTACGGAAGCCGGATTCACTGTTACAGTTGCGCCTGAGAGATCCTTCGGCGCTTCCGATTCCGGTGTTTCACCTTCGCCGGTACCCGGATCTGTATCTCCACTGCTGGTACCCGGGTCAGTATCGCCTTCGCCTTCCGCACCTGCTTCTGCGGCAATGGTCTCCTCCGGCGCTGCAGTCTCCTCATAGACGGTTTCCGGTTCTGCAGGCACATCAACAACGGTTTCCTCATCCGATGCCGCATCCACATCAGCAATCACATCTGATTCTGCTGCAGGTTCCTGCTCACCGGCCGCATCTGTAAGCTGCTCTGTCACATATCCGTCCTGATCCCCTGCTTCTGCATCTGTTCCCTGTTCTGCCGCAAATACAGGCAGAGCCGAGCCGGCTAACAGGGAAACTGAAATCATGAGTGCGAGCATTTTTTTAGTCCAAAATCTGTTCATCCTTTCCCCCTTCTCTAAAATTCAATAAATTGCATAGCCAATTTGGTTACGATACTGCAATTGGTATTTGTATTTTACCACCTGCGCGCTATGATGTCACATATTTTCTAAATATTTTGATTCCTCACATCAGCGGCGCGATCAGCTTCATAACACTTCCCATCAACTTATAGGAAATCTTCTCCTTCCTGATGGACTCCCGTGTTACCTTCCGGCACTTCGCCAGCGTCTCCTGGAAATCCTGCTCAATATCAGCGATGCATTCATTTTTATAGAGATACGCCGCACACTCGAAATGATGATACAGGCTTCTGTAATCCATATTGATCGTGCCGACGACTGCCTTCTCATCATCGCTGACAACAACCTTGGCATGTACGAATCCCGGTGTATATTCGTAGATCTTGACGCCTGCTTCCGTCAGTTCGCGGTAATGTGTCTTAGCCAGGGCGAATGCCATCTTCTTATCCGGAATGCCCGGGAGAATCAGCTTCACCTCCACGCCGCGCTGTGCGGCATATTTCATGGCACCCGCCAGTTCTCCGTCAAGGATCAGATACGGTGTCATGATATGAACATAGCTGCCGGCCCGGTTCAGCATATCCATATAAACTGTCTCGCCGACCTTGTAGTTGTCCATTGGGTTGTCACAGTACGGGATGACATAGCCGTCCAGCGGTCCTGATAAAACCGGTTCCGTCACACCGCTGCGCTCTTCTCTGCTGCTTTCCAGATAAGGCAGAAATTCCGCATTCTCTTCGTCGATATTCCACATCTGCAGAAACATCAGCGTCAGGCTCTGCACCGCATCGCCCTGCAGCATCACGGCCGTGTCCTTCCAGTGGCCGAACCGCTCGATCCTGTTAATGTATTCATCCGCCAGATTGACGCCGCCGGTAAATCCGGTCTTCCCGTCGATGACCAGAATTTTCCTGTGATCACGGTAATTATAATGAGTCGAAAGCACCGGCTTGATCGGCGAAAACGGCTTTGCGTGAATCCCGCGTTCCTCCAGCAGTTTCCAGTAATCCGGCGGCAATGTGGACATCTCGCACATGCCGTCATACATCACGCGGACATCGACGCCTTCCCCGGCCTTCCGGAGCAGAATCTCCAGAATCTTTCCCCACATGTATCCCTCTTCGATAATGAAATACTCCATGAAAATAAAATGTTCCGCCTTCTCGAGTTCTTCGAGCATCGCTTCGAATTTATCTTCTCCGAGCGGGAAATACTTTACCTTCGTCTGGTCAAATGCCGGAAAACAGCCGCTGTGATTGAGGTATTTGACCAGATCGTCCGTGTCGCCCCCGTCTTTCTCCAGCGCGTCCATTACTTCTTCAGAATGATCCAGATATACTCTGGTTTCTTTAATCAGTTCCGCCTCACGTTCCATGATCTTCCGGTGTCCGGAATTGCTCTGCGTGTAAAAAAACATGATCGCGCCGGGAATCGGAATAATGGACAAAAGCAGCATCCACGTCAGTTTTCCGGAGGCATCGATGTCACAGTTGAACAGATAAATCTCCATGACAAGCATAAAGATTGTCAGACTGGCGCGTATGATCTTCACATGCTCATAGAGGAAAAAATAAATGCTGACAATAAGCGCAACTTCCAGCACGAGCAGAACTGCAATGATCATGAATCTGCTGAAGATCAGCGAAAGGAGTCCCTTCTTTCTCGGCTTTGCCAGACGGCAGACTACTTCATCTCCGGCGAAATCTTCCATGCGCTTTTCTCTTTTATTATCGCTCATATTTTTACTTGTATGATGTAGTCAGAAGCTAATACACCATATTTCCTTTCTTTTTGATACTGTGGTTCAATACAATCCAGATACTGTGGAACATTTGATTTCTTTTTGTAGCTTGACTACTCGATGGGAGTGTATTGCCGCTACCTTT
>JAFUCM010000144.1 GCA_017459675.1 Eubacterium sp. | reverse complement strand
GGTAAACTGAAGACAGTATCCTGGTCACGGAAGATTACGATCATTGCTGTATGAACAAATAAGCCTGGGAATGTTGAGATGAAAAAACCGATTCTGGAAAACTGCACCTACGTAAACTGGCTGGAATATCCCGGCTACATTATGATGCACCGGCATGATAATCTGGCAGAGGTCACGCTGAGTGTTCACGGAAAGGGAAGATATGCGGTCAATAATCACCTCTATGATGTAAAAGTCGGTGACGTGATTCTGAGCGGCGCCGGTGTTGTGCACGATGCATTTATGCAGGAGCGGGAGCATTACGGAACGCTGACGATCCAGCTTTCCGGCCTGCAGATGCCGGACTGTGAACCGGGCCAGTTCCTTGCAAAAGATCAGGTCCCCGTGTTTCATCTGCCGAAGCAGTATCCGGAACTCCGGCGGCAGATGTCAGAGATTCAGGCGATGTTCGGGATGGAAGATGAAGAATACCAGGAGGCGTGTCAGGAAAAAGCGGAAATCGTACTGGAACAGGTTGTACAGATGATTCACGACAGTGACTGTCCGGTGCAGAAAGTAGATTCCTTCTGTCTGGAAATTGAAGAATACATCAATGAACATTATGCAGAAAATCTCTCCCTCGAATCCATCGCAGCCGCATTTTACGTCAGTACCTTCCACCTGTCCCATCTCTTCAAAAAAGAAACAGGCTACAATTTCAAGCAATATATGATGCGGATGCGGATTGGAGAGGCGCAGAAAATCTTTCTGGACGAAAAAAATGCACGGATCGCAGATGTCGCTGAGCGTGTCGGCTACGAAGACGCGGCCTACTTCTCCCGCGCCTTCCAGAAAGAGACGGGCATGTCACCCAAAGAGTATAAGAATTATATCAGTGTTATGCGTTGAAAATCGGGGATTGCCATCTGGCAATCCCCGAACTTGTCTGCTTCAGAAATCAGAGCAGAAGCTTTATTCATATTTTCCGTACATGCCTTCAACGATCTCATGGCACAGATCTGTCCATTTACGGAAACGGTACGGATCGTTCTGAATGGTATGGGTATCCTTCAGAATGTATTCGCATGCGGTGCCCTTCGAGTCTGTCAGACGCTCTGTGATATACTGACGCTGTCCTGCTTCATCCCAGCCATTGGTGACAAGAGACGGATTCGGCTTGTTGGAGAAGATTGCCTTCATGCCGATCTGGTCAGCCATGGACTTGACATTTGCCCACGGTGCGACGGAGATGCGGCGCATGTTCTTGATGGTGAAGACATCATCGAGCTTTTCTTCCAGATTCTCGCAGCAGCCGTATGCGGAGAGACCATACTTCTCAAGGAACGGTCTTTCGTAGTCAATTGCAAATTCGCGGTGGGTCTCCGGAGAGACAACGACGAATTCCTGTGACTCTGAGGAAGCCCAGAGACATTTGTTCGGGATAAAGCCGGTCGGATCTTCCGGAATCGGCGGAAGGTCATGGGTGTAGCCATAGCCGCCGGTACCGATGTACTGACAGGTATCGTTGGAAGCAAGCAGGCATCTTCTGCTCAGCTCATCGTAGTAGTCATTGTACAGATCCATGATACGCTTAACCAGCGCATGCATCTCATCCGGATAGTCATAAATATCATACAGTGTATTCTCATAGCCGCGGATTGCAGTGTACTGACGCATCAGGTTTGAGGTGACATAGCTGATGCCGACATACTGGACATCGAGAATGTCGCCGAGCAGTTCTTTGTGCAGTGCATAGCGCTCATTTGATTTTTCTTCTTCAAAGACGATTGGCGCAATGGTGATGCGCTGTGCGACGTCCGGATCTTCCAGATCATCTTCTTCAATCAGCGGATCAAACTCGACAGCCTCATCGGACCATTTGAAATCAGGTGCCCACAGGAACGGCATATCGGAGATTGTGGGAAGACGGCGGAACGGATTTGCGAAGGTCGGCGGAACGCTCTTGCCGTCAACCTGGAAATCAATATCGCTGATAATTTTTTTGCAGTCCCAGCGGAGCTCAGCCGGAACATCGTCATGAATCACTTCTGCACGGAAGATACGTGCGCGGAGCTCCCACTCCATTTCACGCATCTCTGCATTGGTGCACTTCAGGGATTCCGGCGGAACCAGCTCACGCCAGGAGCCTTCCGGAGAACACATGATAACCGGATAATCTGTCTTCAGATCATTGTGTGCATACCAGAGTTTTCTGCGGCGCTCCATTTCCGGCTGGTTTGCATAATCAGCAAGCTTTTTGGCGAGTTCGCGGACAACCTGTTTTTCTTCATCTGTGATAACACCTAATAATGACATGAAACCCTCCTTCTCACAAACACCTGTTTTTATTGAATCTGTCAAAGACATCATTTCAACAATATACATCCGGTGGTATTCCGCGGATGTTTTCCTTAACCTGCTATTATACTAGCAGAGACGGGCGTGAAAAAAAATGGATAAACTTGTTAGATCCTGCTGTATAGATTTATTTTTTGCGGTGTGCTATCATCAGAAAAGCGATGGAACAGACTGCAGAATTTGTGAGGAAGCAGGATCCCTGATTCGAAATGCAACAGTAGAACGTTAACACAGCAAAAGGTATGAAATGAATAATAAACCGCATACAGTGATCGGCATTCTGGCGCATGTTGACGCCGGTAAGACGACGCTGTCAGAAGGAATTTTATATAAAACGGGTACGATCCGGAAAGCGGGCCGCGTAGACCACGGCGATGCATTTCTGGATACAGAAGCACTGGAAAAACAGCGCGGGATCACGATCTTCTCCAAGCAGGCTGAGTTTTCGGTAAACGGAAAATCCTTTACGCTGCTGGACACGCCGGGCCACGTTGATTTCTCTCCGGAAATGGAGCGGACGCTGCAGGTGCTGGACTGTGCAGTTCTGGTGATCAGCGCGCCGGAAGGCGTGAACGGCCGCGTGCGCCAGCTGTGGAAACTGCTGGAGCATTATGAGATCCCGGTGATTCTGTTCATTAATAAAATGGACCAGCCGGGAACCGGACGGGCAGCTGTCCTGGAAGATCTGCAGAATCGCTTCGGAGAGGGATGTATCGATTTTCAGCAGAATCTGCAGGAGGATGATGTCCAGGAGCAGATTGCTGTCTGTGATGAGAACGTGCTGGCTTCTTATCTGGAGGGAGAGCAGATTGGTTCCGGTGTGATACGCAGCATGGTGCGGCAGCGAAAGCTGTTTCCCTGTTTTTTCGGCGCCGCACTTCAGATGGAAGGAATTGATGATCTGCTGGCGGGACTTGCGGAATATGCGGAAATGCCGAAAGACAGCAGGGTTCATGAGGACGATGCGTTTGCCGCGCGTGTTTTTAAAATCACACGTGACCAGCAGGGTATGCGCCTGACCTGGATCCGGCTGCTTGGCGGGACGCTGAAAGTCAAATCCATGCTGCAGACCGGAGCAGACGGGAGTACTGAGAAGGTTGATCAGATCCGCATCTACTCGGGCAGCGGTTACGAGATGGTGCAGGAACTGGAAGCCGGCAGAATTGCCGCTCTGACAGGACTGGAGCATTCCTTTGCAGGCCAGGGTCTGGGCAGTGCCCCAAACGGCACGGATGAGATTCTGCAGCCGGTATATAACAGTACGGTTATCCTGCGTGATGAGGGCGACCGCCCGCATGTTCTGCAGGCACTGCGGATTCTGGAAGAGGAGGAGCCGCTCCTTCGCGTGACGGTAAATGAAGATACAAAGGAAATGCAGGTCGGGATCATGGGGGAAGTGCAGACCCAGATTCTGCAGCAGATCCTGGAGAAGCGTTTCGGACTGCCGGTGCGTTTTGGCGAAGGGAAAATCGCCTACCGTGAGACCATTGCAGATGTAACGGAGGGCGTCGGACATTTTGAACCGCTGCGCCACTATGCCGAGGTGCATCTCCTGATGGAGCCGGGGGAGCCGGGCAGCGGCCTGCAGTTTGCTGCCGACTGCAGCACGGATTTGCTGGCACTGAACTGGCAGCGGCTGATCCTGACACATCTTGAGGAGCGGGACTGGCAGGGGGTACTGACCGGCAGTGAGCTCACAGATGTAAAGATCACGGTCATTGGCGGAAGAGCGCATGAAAAACATACAGAAGGCGGAGATTTCCGGCAGGCGACATACCGGGCGGTCCGGCAGGGGCTGATGACCGCGAAAAGTGTCCTGCTTGAGCCGGTATATCAGTATGAAATCCGCCTGCCCGCCGGACTGGTCGGGCGCGCCATGACAGATATGGAACGCATGGGCGGAACCATCAATCCGCCGGAAACGGCCGGAGAAGAGGCGGTTCTCACCGGAACCGTTCCGGCCTCGGAACTGCTGGGGTACCAGACGGAGCTGACATCCTATACAGGCGGTGCCGGACAGCTGACCACAAGTGTGGCGGGTTTCTTCCCCTGCCACAATGCGGATGCGGTCATTGCAGAACAGGCCTATGATCCGGATGCGGACACGGCGAATCCTTCCGGGTCCGTGTTCTGTTCGCATGGAGCGGGCGTGATTATTCCATGGGATGCCGTGCGCGAATATATGCATGTAGATACCGGGTGGCGTCCGGGCATGCGGCGTGCCGATGACGGCGGCTGGATCATGCCGGATGACGGAGATGGCACAGGCAGACGGATGCGCGATGCATATGGCGGAACCGGTGCGGATGCGGATGATCTGCTCGAACAGGCGGTTTCAGCGCAGGAGATCCGGCTTGCCAGACAGCGGCAGGAGGAAGCATCCTTAAGTTTTAAAGAGCGGGAGCAGCGGCGCGGCGCGGCAGAGAAGGAACTCAAGGAAATCTTTGAGCGCACCTACGGGACGGTCCGCACGCAGTCCGGAAAAGTTTCCGGCACACTGGACCGCACGGAGGATCCGGATGACGGGACCGTCTATGACCAGGCCTGGCGGGACTACCGGAGACAGCAGAAAAATGAGAAAAAAACGGGGCCGAATACGTCCGGGACAGACCGGAAGAAGAACCGTACCGGCGGCGGAAAGCAGCGGTGTCTTCTGGTCGACGGATACAATATCATCTTTGCCTGGGAGCATCTGAAGAAGCTGGCACAGAAGAATATTGATTCCGCAAGAGATGCCCTGATGGACATTCTTTCAGAT
Organism: Eubacterium sp.; assembly: GCA_017459675.1. Taxonomy (GTDB): domain Bacteria; phylum Bacillota; class Clostridia; order Lachnospirales; family Lachnospiraceae; genus CADBRN01. The sequence goes on along the minus strand of JAFUCM010000144.1, from coordinate 14,060 downwards.
TATCAGGGATATGACGGCTGCACACTGATCCTTGTATTTGACGCCTACAAAGTACGCGGCGGTGAGCGGCACATCCTGAAATACCACAACATCAACGTGGTGTATACGAAGGAAGCCGAGACGGCGGATGCCTATATCGAGAAAACAGTGCATGAGATCAGCAGAAACTATGAAGTGACAGTCGCGACCTCAGACAGCCTTGAGCAGATGATCATCCTCGGAGCCGGCGCGGCCCGCATCTCTGCAAAGGAACTTGAGAAAATGACTGCCCGCGCCCGGCGCGAGGCAAAAGAAACCTTTGCGGCGGGAAGAGCAGAAAAATCACTGAGCCGTCTGCTGGATCACGTTCAGCCGGAACTTGCAGAACAGCTGGAAGAAATCAGACGGGGAGAAAAGCAGGAACGTCCCGGGAAAGGATTGTGAAGAGATGCCCGATGCAAATATAACCAAAAGTGCGCTGGCAGCTTCCATGAAGAAGCTGATGATGGAAAAGCCCTTTGATAAAATCAGTGTCATCGATATCTGCAGGGGCTGCGGGATGAACCGGAAGAGCTTTTATTATCATTTTAAGGATAAATATGATCTGGTAAACTGGATCTTTTATATGGATTTCATCACGATGATGACATCTCACAGTTATACAGTCGGCTGGGAGCTGCTCGGGGCTGTGGCGGAAATGTTTTATAAGAATCAGGATTTTTACCGCGCGGCATTCCGGATTGAAGGACAGAATTCCTTCCGGGAATATCTGAATGAATCGATGATACCGATCGCATCCTTTTATCTGAGTGATATCTCAGAGGATCCGGAGGATGAAGAATTGTTTATGGCCATGTTCTGCGAGGCCTATATCTCGATTGTTGAGCACTGGCTGCAGAAAGGATGCAGACAGACGCCTGACGAATTCGCAGGGCGCCTGCATGCGATGGTCCGCGGCATTGCGCGGAAAGTGGTAGAATCAGAAGAAATCGAGACAGAGCTCTACCGGAAAAAGTAACCGTTCCGGGACGGTCTGCAGGAACGGGCCTCCGGCAGCCTGCGTGTGATCAGAAACCCCGAAATATCATTTTTTGGGCAGCGCGAATGAGAGCATCTGTCTGAGGGATAAGGTGTGCCGGTATTCCATAACCGTGTCATCTTTTGTCAGAATGTCTCCGCTCTCAAGCAACTCAAAATAACAGGTTTCTTCGGATACGAATTTATTCAGAAGCATGGCATCGCAGGACATTTCCAGCGGGATAAACGGATACAGCGGCTGTGTGCGAAGCCGGCGGATATAATTGCCCATGCGAAGGCGCGTCTCCTGGCTGCAGGTTTCCGCGGGGACCAGCATGACCATGGCGGCGTCATTCTGATTGAGCGTGTCTGTCCGGTTTCCGAGGATCCACTGGTCGGCGGTGGCGTCCGTGTAAATGTCATAAATGCCGTAGAATAATTTGCCGGTCTGCATGCCGCGCACGTTCTCATCTGTGTGGGATCCCTGTGCGCGGTAATAAAAGAGGGTATTCGTACAGGCGGCCATCTGATGAAACTGTGTGTCATCGATCAAACCGTCCGGCAGCATACAGACAAAAGCGGAGTCGCTGTTTTCTGCAAAAATGTGAAGCAGGTCTGTCGTCCGGGAGACCTGTCCTTCCAGCAGAATGATAAACGTATAGATGCCCAGATCATTTCCCTGTTTGACAAACTGGGAAATATCGGCGGCATCGATGCTGGTAGTCTGCGAAGAATTTGTGTGCAGAATCAGACACCACGGAATATAGAAGGAAGCTGCCGCTTCATTTTCTTTGATGATTTTTGCACCGAATGTCAGTGAATTATAGCCGACATTGATGAAGAAATTTTTCAGTCCCTTCCGGTCGATGTGGCGGCTGAAACGGTCGATTGCCGTGTAATACGGACTATCGTCATTGCGCAGCAGATCCTGTACAATATCGTAGACGGTGTCAAGCGTTTCTGTTTTTTTGGAGAAGCTCCGGCCCAGGTCCGCAAGTTTACGGATACTGCGCTGCGGATCTTCGGCGACCTCACGAAGGGTGCGGTCCACGGTTGCATCGATAATGGCACGGGTGATATTATTTGGTTTCATGCGAATCCTTTCTTATGATGAACAATGATGGGATGCATTCTGCATCCGGATTGATGGGAGTATTCTGCCGGAATCATACTGGTTCAACGATAACACATAAAAAAAAGGAAAAAAATGGACAGCTTCCGGAAATTGTCCGAACAGAAGCAGTATTGCCGGCAGAGAAGGTCTCCGGAAATGAAGCAGCTTTGTGAAAAGAGAAGATCTCCGGAAAAGAAGCAGTACGAAGGAGAGAAAATGAACGCACAAATGAACAGAGAAGAAAATCCACTCGGAACGGTACCGGTTGCAAAACTTCTGAACAGCTTTGCGATTCCGAGCATTATCGCAATGCTGGTCAGTTCCCTGTACAATATCGTTGACCAGTTTTTTATCGGCAGAAGTGTGGGAGAACTGGGCAATGCAGCGACGAACATTACGTTTCCGCTGTCGATCTGCTGTATTTCCATTGCACTGCTCTGCGGCATCGGCGGCGCGGCGGCGTTCAACCTCGCAATGGGCGCCGGAGATGATGAAAAAGCCGGTTATTACATCGGGAATGCTGCGAGCATCATGCTGATCGGCGGGGCGGTACTCGCTGTGATCGCATTGCTGTTCACAGTTCCGCTTCTGCAGTTTTTCGGATCGCCGGAAGAGGTTCTGCCGTATGCCCGTACCTATATGCGGGTTTGTGCCTGTGGGTTTCCCTTTATGGTGCTGTCGGCAGGCGGCGGTCATCTGGTGCGCGCAGACGGGAGTCCCAGATACTGTATGGTCATCAACATAACCGGCGCGGTGATCAACACGGTTCTGGATGCGCTGTTCGTGTTCGGTTTTCACTGGGGAATGTTCGGTGCCGCGCTGGCGACCATCATCGGACAGATCGCCGCATCCATTCTGGTACTCCGCTATCTGGCGGGGTTCCGGACTGTTAAGCTGACGCGGCAGCACTATATTCCGCACAGCGCCTATGCAGGACGTATGGCCTCACTCGGAACGGCTCCCTGTATTACGCAGCTGTCCCTGATGGTGTTCCAGATTGTTATGAATAAGAGCCTGAAATATTACGGATCCCTCTCGGAATACGGAGAGGCGATTCCGATTGCATGCGTGGGAATCATTTCAAAGGTATCGCAGGTGGCATTTTCCTTCGTCATCGGTATTTCACAGGGAATGCAGCCGATTGTCAGCTTTAATTACGGCGCCCGCAATTACGGCCGCGTCCGCAGGACGTATCTGCTTGCGCTGCGGAACAGCGCGATGATTACCGTTACCGCATTTTTGCTCTTTCAGATCTTTCCGCGGCAGATCATCGGGATTTTCGGAAAAGGATCCGACATGTATTTCAAATTCGGCATCCGGTATTTCCGGATCTATCTGTTCTTTATGTTCCTGTGCTTCCTGCAGCCGATGACATCCAATTTCTTCACGGCAATCGGAAAACCAAAGAAAGGTATTTTCCTGTCCCTGACCCGCCAGATTATTTTCCTGGTGCCGCTGATCCTGATTTTCCCGCTGTTTATGGGCATTGACGGAATCATGTACGCGGGCCCTGTCGCGGATCTGATGGCGGCTGTCTCCGCATTTGTCATGGCCAGGATGGAATTTCACAGGCCGGAATTCCGGAATGCATGACAGCGGCGGGGCGTAAAGCGCGTAAAGTGCATTGTCATTGGAACCTTGCAATGTAAATATCTTTGCGGTATAATTGAAAAGCTAGACTGAAATAACAGCCGGAACTGTCAGGACAGTTCCGTTTGGTAAAAGACGAATCAAAGAGGAGAAGATACAATGGCGAGGTTTTTAAAAGTAGTTGTCCGTATCCTGCTGATTCTGATGGTGCTTGCCGGCGCTGCGCTGCTTGTCCCGCCGTTCGCCGGGATTGACACCGTTGTCGTCGAGGATGAGAGCACAGGCAATGAGGAACGCGGAACCGTAATCTACGCGAGATCGGTTGATCCTTCTGAACTCGAGGCGGGCGATAAGCTGCTGCGCGTCACAGAGGACAGAGCCGTCAACACTTATATTATCAGAGGCTACGACGGAAGCTCCCGTACGATTACAGCTGTCCGGGGCGAGGGCGCTGAGGAAGAAGAACTGCATGCAACCGGTACGGTGCGCAGAATTCTGTTCATGGTTCCGTATCTCGGATTTCTTTCGATCGCAACGCAGTCGATGACGGGTCTGATGATCCTCGGCGGCTGCATCCTGATCCTGATTATCCTGTTTGTAATCGCAGAACTGCTCAGCGGGGATGACGATGACGAAGAAGATGAGGAGGATGAGGAAGAGGACGACCAGTACTTCGCAGAGCTGTACAGCCGGAAGGGTGATGCATTTAATGCGGAGAAAGAGCCGCAGTATGAGATCGCCGCTGCAGAAGTTCCCGAGGCACCGGCATTCCCGGTGGAAGGCGAGGGAGAAGAGTTCATCAAGAATCTGAAGGACGCGATCAGCGGCAACGATCTGGGCGCTGCGGGAGAGATGCACAATGTGCCTTACCTCGATGAAGAAGAGGAGGAATCGCAGGAGATCCCGATGCCGGAGCAGGATGATGTGCCGCAGGCGGCAGAAGCGGAAGAAGCGCCCAAAGCGGTTCCGGATGAAGAAGATCCGGTTCCGACAGACGGACTTCCGGATGTGCAGGCGGCGCTGGAAGCTGCACTGGAAGGAAGACAGATCAGCTACAGCAACAACGTACAGCATCCGGGCGCATCTGCTAAGGAAATGCAGAAGCCGAAGAGCGGTGAGATCGAGCTGGCGATTCCGATCAGAACAGCTGAGGAGTTCATGGAACAGGCGGCGGCAAACGGCGATGAACCGAGTATCCGCGAAGATCAGCTGACCGGCGTGAAATTTGTAGATTATTCGAACTGTCTGTAACGCTTTAAATGATGATTGTAAATGAAAAGAGGGTGTGCTCCTTTGATGGAGTACACCCTCATCTGTTTTTGGAAAAGCGATCCGGAATCAGCCCCTTGTGATATCAGGAATTCAGTTCGCGTGCTGTCGGCCTGCGGCCCCGGCGGATCCGCCGGAGGAACCGGCGCAGAAGTGACGAAGACCAGTTGCCCAGCCGCGTCAGATAGCGGAAGACCGGTTCTGTGACAATTGAGAATACGACAAACAGCATGATGCACCGCATGGACATGCCGGTAATACCGAACAGATTGTGCAGGAAGAACATGCTGAACATCAGTGCAATCACACAGCCGATCCAGATGGCCCATTTGAACTTGTCCATCGGCTTGCTGATCTGGTAGAGAATCATAAATCCGACGATTCCCAGCAGAATCGTTGATGCTGTCGAAATATCGACGGAACTGACATCAAATATTTCACCGAAGATGACCAGAGAGCCGACAACCAGCGCGTCTGTCAGACCCGCGGGGAGTGCCTTCAGCAGAATGTTGCTGATAAAGTGTCCGCGGATCAGGTTCCGGTTGGGCACCTGCGACAGGAAGAATGCCGGGATGCCGATCGTAAACATGCTGATCAGCGAGATCTGGGACGGCTTGACCGGGTAGCTCAGGCTCACAGTGATTGAAAGTAGTGCAATCAGCAGTGAGAAGATGTTCTTGACAAGAAACAGGCTGCCCGATCGTTCCATATTATTGACGACCTGCCGGCCTTCCATGACAACGTCCGGCATGCGGGCAAAGTCAGATTCCAGAAGGACCAGCTGAGAGGCCTGTGCAGCGGCATCGCTGCCGGATGCCATTGCGACGGAGCAGTCGGCATCCTTCAGGGCAAGTACATCATTGACACCGTCTCCGGTCATGGCAACGGTTCGTCCGGCTTTCTTGAGACTGCGCACGAACTGCCGTTTCTGGTTCGGGGTGACACGCCCGAATACCGTAAATTGCTGAATTGCCTCATCGATATCCTTCTCCGTTTTCAGGAGAGATGCATCAATGTAGCGGTCCGCATGGCGGATGCCTGCCTGCCGGGCGATTTCCGATACGGTGATCGGATTATCACCGGAGATGACTTTGATCTCGACGCCCTGATCCGAGAAGAACCGGAAGGTTGCCGGCGCATCTTTGCGGATCGGATTGGCAAGCAGTACCAGACAGAGCGGGGTGACAGCCGCGTGCAGAGCCTGTCCGTCCGGCGTGCCGTGATACTGGCAGAAAACGAGTACACGGTTGCCCTTCCCGCTGTATTCCTCAATCTCTTCGCGGTAGGAATCATAGCGGTCGCGCAGGATAAATTCAGGTGCTCCCAGTACATAGGAACCGGTGGAAAAGGTCACGCTGCTGTATTTATAGGCGGAAGAAAATCCGGTCGTCTGCAGCGGTGAGAGACCGCCGGGTGCCGTAAAGTATGCCTGCATGGCAGCCATGGTGATGTTGTCTTTCGACTGGGCCGCGGCAAAATCGCTGAGCATCCCTTCCAGCGGATCCATACGGATTTCATCGTATCCGTCCAGCGGAACGAAACCGGTCACTTTCATTTCATTTTCCGTGATGGTTCCGGTCTTGTCGACGCACAGTACGTCAACACGCGCGAGGGTCTCGATACATTTCATATCGTGTACCAGAACCTTCTTGACCGCCAGTTTGACGGCACTGACGGCGAGCGTGACGCTTGCCAGAAGGAAGAGGCCTTCCGGAATCATGCCGATCACTGCGGCGACCATGGACGTGACGCTGTCTTTCAGCGATGCGGCCTGCAGATAGTACTGCTGATAGAAAAGGATCGCACCGATCGGTATGATCAGAATGCCCAGAACGATCAGAAGATGGTTCAGTGACCGGACCATCTCAGACTGTTCTCCCTCGCGGGTCGCTTTTGCCTGGATCGTCAGCTTGGATATATAAGAGTCCGCTCCGACGTGTTCCAGACGTGCATAACAGCTGCCGGATACAATAAAGCTGCCTGACATGAGGTGATCGCCGGGTCCTTTGATGATTTCGTCGGATTCTCCGGTCAGCAGGGATTCGTTGACTGATACTTCTCCTTCGGCTACGACCGCATCCGCGCAGATCTGATTGCCGGCGCTGAACATGACAACATCGTCCAGCACCAGATTTTCGGCCGGGACGGAACGGATCCGTCCCTCGCGCACAACAGATGCTTTCGGGGCATTCAGGACAGAAAGTTCCTCCAGCGTTTTCTTGGCGCGCAGCTCCTGGATAATACCAATCAGCGTATTGGCAATAATGACCGGCAGAAATGTCAGATCTTTGAAGGATCCGACCATTACCAGTAAAAAGGTAAGCAGCAGGAAAATCAGGTTAAAGTAAGTCAGAACATTACTCCGGATGATTTCTGCAGTTGTTTTTGCGGGCGGATCTACGGAACAGTTGTCCCATCCGTTTTCCCGGTACATATGCACCTGTTCTTTTGTAAGCCCCTGATGGACATCAGGGGTGAAGCGCTCCATTTCCCGTCTCTCTGACATCTGAGCAGAAGCGCTGTGGCTGCTTCGTTTCATGGCAACAAACTCCTTAAAAGAAAGTCTTTTCGGAAGATAAATATTTTAATCAGTAACCAGTTCCAGCCCGGAGATGTCAGGCGGCGCCATCAGCGAATAATTCGTATAGTACACGACAAACCCCGGTTTTGCACCGCCCGGTTTCCGCAGATTTTTGCGCTCTGTGTAATCGATTTCAACTTTCGGCGCCTGCCGGCCTTTTGAGTACCAGGCCGCAAGTCTTCCGGCGTCTTCGAAAACAGAATCCGGCAGCTCTCTGCCGCCGCTTTTGACAATCACATGAGAACCGGGCATGTTTTTGGCGTGGAACCACCAGTCATTTCCTGATGCAATCTGGAAGGATACCTGTTCGTTCTGGTAGTTATTTTTCCCGACATAGATATCATAGCCGGTCCGGGTCCGGTAATGCAGAACCGGTGCGGCCGCCGTCTTTTTTCTGTTCTGTTTTCCGCCGGTGTGCTTTCTGCGGACATATCCGTAAGTTTCCAGCTCGTCACGGATCTGCTGCAGGTCCGCTTCCGTCTCGGCGAGGTCCAGAGATGTCCGGATGCTCTCAAGATGGGATACTTCCTCCCGGGTCTGCACCAGGCGGCATTCCAGATCTGCGGCAGTACGTTTCAGCTTTGTATACCGCGCAAAATAGTGTTTTGCATTTTCACCTGCAGACATCTGCGGATCCAGCGGAATGGTGATGGTCTCACCGGTATAGTAATTCAGTGCCTCAAGAGAGCGGGCACCTTCCTCTGCGGAATATCCGTAGGTGTTCAGCAATTCCCCGTAGATCCGGAAGGTTTCCCGCTTTTCCGTATCCTTCATCTGCTTCTGCTGCAGGCTGAGCTTCTTGGAGGCGCGTTCCAGCAGCGTGCCTGTGATGTGCCTGAGATCGGTAGATTTCTGGCGGATGCGGGTCTGCTTTTCTTTCTCGGCGTAGAAGGTGACAAGCAGACGTGAAGCGGAATCATATGGAACACGTCTGTCCTCAGTGCGGTGCCGCAGTTCAAATGGCGCATAGGCCTCGGGGACTGCGCCGCGGTAATAGATGGCGGGTGAGAAGACGCCTTCGGCTGCATCTTCCAGGAACAGATGCAGCGTGTGAATCAGATGCAGCTTCTCCGGCGCAGTCAGGGATTCTGCGGCTGCACCGCCGTCAATCGACGCCCTGAAACAGACTTCCTCCGCCGCCTGCGGAGAGAATCCTGTCAGCGAGGTGTAGATTGCTTTTGCCAGAGGGGCCGGTTTTGAAAAAACGGCTTTCCCGAGATCTTCTTCGGACGCGTCTGCCGGATTCAGCTTGTTCTGGGTATCCGGAATGAACCAGGTGCGTCCGGGAAGTACTTCGCGCACCGAGCTGACATGAAACGGCACACGCCGGATGGCATCGATGATCACATTGTCAGGATCTGTAAAAATGATGTTGCTGTATTTTCCCATCAGCTCAACACGGAGGAATCTGGTAACGAGATCCCCGAGTTCGTTGCGGTGTTCAATTTCAAATGAGAGAATCCGTTCCAGCCCCGGCTGCGATACGGACAGGATTCTGCCGCCGCCGATGTGCTTGCGAAGCAGCATGCAGAAGTTCGGTGCCGATGCAGGTGCCGGCTGATTCTCATCGGTCAGATAGATCAGAGGAAGTGACGGGCTGGCGGAGATGGCAAGCCGGAATGTCTCACTCTGGTTTTTTATGGTCAGAAGCAGCGCATCTGCCTCAGGCTGTATGATTTTTGCAAGTCTGCCGCCGGTGAGCTTTTCAGCAAGCTCCTGCCGGATGGCACGGACCATAAATCCGTCAAATGCCATAATAATAGCTCCTTGAAATAAATTGGTTCATCCGCGGTTCCGGAAATGGATCAGGAACCAGGACAATACCGAAAATATGATATCACGGATTGCAGCCTGCTGCACGAAAAATTTCGCATGACACACATCTGGGGCCAGTATCATTTCCTGTCATATATGGCGCCTGCCGGTGCCGGTTTCACTTGACGCCCGATTTTCCATCCCTTATAATGAGAATACTGTGTATAATACTGCACAAATCTAAGGACGGGAATGCATCCGTCCGAATCTTGTTTTCAGGGGTGTTTTATGATTAACAGTATGACTGGTTTCGGCCGCGCAGAGCTGTTGAACAGCGACCGGAAAATCATCGTGGAAATCAAATCGGTCAACCACCGGTATCTCGACTATAATATCAAGATGCCGCGCCGTTTTAACAAGCTGGATCCATTTATCCGGACTGTGCTCAAAGATTATATGAAACGCGGCAAAGTTGACGTATTTCTTACTTATGAAGAATATGAGAATGAAGCCGCTGCGCTGAAATATAATCACAGTCTGGCCGCACAGTATGTCGCGCGGGCGGAACAGATTGCAGAAGAGTTTCACCTGCCGAATGATATGACGGTTTCGCGGCTGATGCATTTTCAGGACATTCTTCACACAGAGGACGCAGAGACCGATGAAGAAAAACTGAAAACGCAGATTGAAGAAGTTCTGCGTGCGGCAGGGGAGCAGTTCCGTCAGGCCCGTATGCGGGAAGGGGCGGCGCTGAAGGCGGATCTTCTGGAAAAACTGGATCACATGGATCGGATCGTCGCACTGATTATTGAGCGGGAGCCGGAGATTCAGGCAGAGTACCGGAAAAAGCTCGAGACCAAAACAGCGGAGCTTCTCGGAGAAGCAGGAATTGATGAGAGCAGGATTGCCGCGGAAGTCGTGATCTTTGCAGATAAGATCAGTACCGATGAAGAGACGGTCCGTCTGAAGAGCCATATCGAAAACATGCGCAAGGAGCTCAACGGCGGCGGGTCCGTCGGCAGAAAGCTTGATTTCCTCGCGCAGGAGATGAACCGTGAGGCGAATACCATTCTCTCAAAAGCGAATGACACCATGACATCAGATTACGGGATCGAATTGAAGACAGAGATCGAGAAGATCCGCGAACAGATCCAGAACATTGAGTAAGCGGAGGAAAGTATGTCTGTCCTGATCAATATCGGGTTTGGTAATACCGTAAACAGTGATAAAGTTCTGGCTGTCGTCGGTCCGGATGCGGCACCTGTCCGGCGGATGATCACATCCGCAAGAGAAGGCGGCATGCTGATCGATGCCACGCAGGGACGAAAGACCAAAGCAGTGATTGTGCTGGAGGACGGCAGGCTTCTGCTGTCGGCACTGCAGCCGGAGACCGTTACAAAACGATTCAATGCCGGTGCGGCGGTTCCCGCCGGCCAGGAGGAGGACTTGATCGAATGAAGCAGAAAGGCGTACTGGCAATTGTATCCGGCTTTGCCGGTTCCGGAAAGGGAACCCTGATGAAGCTGCTGCTGGAGCGACATGACAACTATGCGCTGTCCGTTTCTGCAACGACGCGGCAGCCGCGGGAAGGCGAGCAGGACGGCAGAGAGTATTTTTTCAAGACAAAAGAAGAATTTGAGGAGATGATCCGGGAAAATGCATTTCTGGAGTATGCCTCTTACGTCGGAAATTATTACGGGACGCCGCGCTTCTACGTTGAAGAGCAGCTTGCGGCAGGAAGAGATGTGATTCTGGAGATCGAGATCCAGGGCGCACTGAAGGTCAAGGAGATGATTCCCGAGAGTGTTCTGATCTTTGTCACACCGCCGGATGCGGAGGAACTGCAGAAGCGTCTGGTGGGACGCGGAACGGAGACAGAAGAAGTCGTCCGTGCAAGACTCCGGCGTGCGGTCGAGGAGGCAGAAGAGATGGCATCCTACGACTATATTCTGGTGAATGATGACCTGGAAGAGACAACCGGGCAGCTGCACGCAATTGTGCAGAGCGCGCGGTTTGCCACGGAGCGGCAGACTGCATTTGCAGAGACCATTAAGAAGAGTCTCGCGGAGCTGACTGCAGGGTTCGCTTGAATTTAAGAAAGAAATGATTGGCAGCGGGATCCCGGATTTCCGCAGACAGAAGAAATAAGGAGGAAACGGAATATGATGATTCATCCTTCCTACAAGGAAATGATCAGCAAAATCAATGAGGGCCTTGACATGGATGAGGCGCCCCTTGTAACGAGCCGTTATTCAATTGTGATAGCGGCAGCAAAGCGTGCGCGTCAGCTGATTGCCGGCGATGAGCCGCTGGTAATCAACAAGGACAATGAGAAGGCACTCTCCACGGCTATTAAGGAGATCTACGAAGATCAGGTGCATATTCTCCGCGGTGATTCTGTTGTCGAAGAGGCAGACACGGAGGGAGATGCCGAAGAGGCAGCCGCAGAAGATTCAGAAGCGGACGCAGACGTTCCTGCGGAGCAGGAAATGGATGATGCCCCGGAAACAGATGCAGACGGAGCTGACGCAGAAGAATGATTCAGTTGTATTTTGCCTCACTGGGCTGTGATAAAAACCTGGTTGACACAGAGCATATGCTCGGATCTCTGGATCCGGGCAGATACGCTGTGACCAATGATGAAGAAGCAGCAGATGTGATTGTAATTAACACCTGCTGCTTTATTGATGATGCAAAGGAAGAAAGCATCGATACCATTCTGGAACTTGCAGCGTGGAAAAACGCCGGAAAATGCAGAGCGCTGATTGTGGCCGGATGTCTGGCGGAGCGGTACCGGGAAGAAATTCTGCAGGAGCTCCCGGAAGTGGATGCGATCCTCGGAACCGGCAGCTTTAACAGGCTCGGGGATGCCATCGAGCAGACGTTTGCCGGAAAGAAGGCAGTCTGGCTGGAACCCATGCAGAAAACAGAACCGGGGCGTGACCGGAAGGAACCCGTGCCGGTCCCGGATCCGGAAAGCCTGTTTCAGATGGCGGCGGAAAAGACACGGTCTGCATCGTACGCTGACGGCATGCGGGCGCGCCGCGTCAGAATGCATGCCGGCGCCTACGGGTACCTGAAGATTGCAGAAGGCTGTAATAAACACTGTACGTACTGTGTGATTCCCAGAATCCGCGGCGCTTACCGGAGCGTTCCGATGGAAGACCTTCTTGCGGAGGCACAGGAGCTTGCGGACAGCGGTGTGCGGGAACTGATTGTCATCGCACAGGAGACGACGTATTACGGCGTTGATTATTATAAGAAGAAAATGCTGCATGTCCTTCTGGAGCGGCTCTGTGAGATCGAAGCTTTTCACTGGATCCGGATTCTCTACTGCTATCCGGAAGAGATTTATCCGGAAATGATTGAAGTGATGAAGAAGCACAGCGGCAAAATCCTGCCGTATCTGGATCTTCCGATCCAGCATGCAGACGATGCGGCTTTGAAAAGAATGGGACGCCGGACAACGCATGCAGAGCTGGTTTCCGTTATTCAGAATCTGCGGCGGGAACTTCCCGGTATTGCGCTGCGCACGACACTGATCAGCGGCTTCCCCGGCGAGACCGAAGAACAGCACCAGAATCTGCTGGATTTTGTCAGGGAGATCCGGTTTGACCGTCTCGGTGTATTTGCTTATTCACAGGAAGAAGGAACGCCGGCTGCGGCAATGGAAGACCAGATTCCCGATGAAGTAAAACAGCGCCGGCGCGGGGAACTTCTTGCGGCACAGCAGGAAATTTCCCTTGTGAACGGACAGAAGCGGATCGGCAGTGAACTGGAAGTGCAGATTGACGGCTATCTTCCGGAAGACGGCGTATATGTCGCCCGGACTTATGCAGACGCGCCGGATGTGGACGGTTACCTGTTTCTGGAGGCGGATGCATCTCTGAATACCGGCGATTTTGTCCGTGCCCGCGTGACCGGTGCGATGGAATACGATCTGACCGGTGAGATAATTGAAGAGGATGACTGAACGCATTGGATCAGTCCGTTAACATTGGCAGAGAGACCCAAAAGAGCAGCGCGCCGGCCCCGGCGGCAGAATGGAGAGTACTATGAATTTACCAAACAAGCTGACAATGCTTCGTATGGCGATGATTCCTGTGTTTGTGATTTTTATGATGGTTCCGTTTGCAGCGGGACGTTACATCGCGCTGGCAGTCTTTATTGCGGCGAGCCTCACAGATACGGCAGACGGGTACATCGCGCGGAAATACAATCTGGTAACAGATTTCGGAAAGTTCATGGATCCGCTTGCAGATAAGCTGCTGGTTTGTTCTGCGATGATCTGTCTCGTTCATACAGACGAGATTCCGTTCTGGATTGTCATCATCATCATCGCCCGCGAGTTTATAATCAGCGGCTTCCGTCTGGTGGCGGCAGATAATGGAATTGTAATTGCAGCAAGCATGTGGGGCAAGGTGAAAACCGTCTGCCAGATGGTCATGGTAATCGTGATCCTTCTGAACCTTCCGCAGCTTCATCTTCTGGAAGTGATTCTGATCTATGCTTCACTGGTGCTGACGGTTGTATCACTGGTTGATTACATGGCGAAGAACTGGCATGTGCTCGGGACAGAGAGGTAAATCGGAGTTTGTCGGGCTGTTTGTTTCCTTGTACGCTCCGCAGATGATGATGCGCTCTTTACGCTCCGACGAAAACGCTTCGAGTCAAAAGCCAAGACTCCGTATGCGTGCCGCCGATTCGCGATAAAGCAACGCTTATAGCCGGCACGCTGACGGACTCTAAGCTTTT
>JAFUCM010000143.1 GCA_017459675.1 Eubacterium sp. | reverse complement strand
TATTATGATCTCGGTCTGAAGCACCGCGATGAGACAGACGATCAGGTGACGGTAGACGCGGCAAATGCGACGAAACAGTATGGTGTCGCTGTGAAGTGTGCGACCATCACGCCGAATGCGGCCCGCGTAGAGGAATACAATCTTCACAATATGTGGAAGAGCCCGAACGGCACCATTCGTGCGATTCTGGACGGTACCGTATTTCGCACACCGATCACAGTTAAGGGAATCACCCCGACAGTCAGCTGCTGGAAAAAGCCGATCACAATTGCCAGACATGCCTACGGCGATATTTACCGTGACGTGGAAATGGTGATTGACCGTCCGGGCAAGGTTGTCATGACATTTCTTCCGGAGGACGGCTCCGAAGAGAAGATGATCACAGTTCATAACTTTGATGCACCGGGTGTTGTGCTGGGCCAGCACAATCTGGATGCATCCATCAGCAGTTTTGCAAGGAGCTGCTTTGAATATGCATTGTCCGAAGAGAAGGATCTGTGGTTCGCGTCCAAGGATACGATCTCAAAGCAGTATGATCACCGCTTCAAAGACATTTTCCAGGAAATCTTTGATGCGGAATACAAAGAGGCATTTGCGAAAAAGGGAATTACCTATTTCTATACACTGATTGATGACGCAGTTGCCCGGGTTATGAAGTCAGAAGGCGGATTTATCTGGGCCTGCAAGAATTATGACGGCGATGTCATGAGTGATATGATTTCATCCGCCTGCGGATCGCTTGCCATGATGACATCCGTGCTGGTCTCCCCGAACGGTTACTACGAGTACGAGGCGGCGCACGGCACCGTACAGCGCCACTACTACAACCACCTGAAGGGAGAGGAGACCTCCACGAACTCGGTAGCCACCATCTTTGCGTGGAGCGGCGCATTCCGGAAACGCGGTGAACTGGATCAGCTGCCGGAGCTGTGCAATTATGCCGATAAACTTGAGCAGGCAACCATCGAGACCATCGAGTCCGGCAAAATGACGAAGGATCTCATCCGCATCACGACCCTGGAAAACCCGGAGACTTTAAGCACCGGCGATTTCATCAAGGCTGTGCGTGAGCGGCTTGAAGAGATTCTGTAAATTAAGATTTGCCGGAAAGGAGACAGGGGACGGTTCTCTGTCTCCTTTTTGACTCACCGACAAACCCTAATTAATGAGGCTGTAAGTATGAAGAAAAAAATGAATGAACAGCTTGTGCAGCTGCTGCGCGAAAAGAAAATGACGATCACGACGGTAGAGTCTCTGACGGGCGGTCTGATTGCTTCAACAATTGTGGATGTTGCCGGCGCGTCGGATGTTCTGAAAGAGGCGTATGTCACGTACTGTGACGAAGCCAAGCATAAACTGGCGGGTGTGTCGGAGGAGACGCTCCGCAGGTATACAGCTGTCAGTGAACAGACGGCACGTGAGATGGCAGAGGGCGGTGCGCGTGCGGCGCAGGCTGATGTGGCTGTCTCGGCCACCGGGCTTGCAGGGCCGGACGGCGGAACGCCGGAATGCCCGGTCGGCACGGTATATATCGGATGCATGGCTGCGGGGAAGACGGAAGTCAGGGAGCTGCATCTTGCCGGCAGCCGCAGAGAGATCCGGGAAGCATCTGTGCAGGAAGCACTTGCGCTTGCCTGCAGGATGGTGGAGACAGCAACAAGTGAATCTGACAGTGCGAAATAATCTGATATATCCGAATCATATATCTGCATCAGATAAGAATATTTTGCAATACAGGCATTCACCGGTATGATAAACAGGTAACGGTTTCGTTCTTCGGTTTAAGAAGGGAGCAGCACATGATTAAAACAAATCACGATTATCAGAATCTGCAGGGAAGTTATCTGTTTTCGACCATTGCAAAGAAGGTTGCGGCATATGGTGAAAGCCATCCGGACCGCGCGGGACAGGTAATCCGTCTGGGAATCGGAGACGTGACACAGCCGATCGCACCGTCAATTATCCGTGCGATGCATGAGGCGGTTGATGAGATGGCTGACGCAGCTACATTCAAAGGATATGCCCCGGATCTCGGATATGAATTTCTGCGCAGTGCCATTGCAGATGAATATAAGAGCCGCGGATGCAGCATAGCGGCAGATGAGGTATTTGTCTCAGACGGTGCAAAATGCGACTCCGGCAATATTCAGGAAATATTCAGCCGGGATGCGAAGATCGCGGTATGTGATCCGGTGTATCCGGTCTATGTTGATTCCAACGTTATGGCAGGGCGCTCCGGCAAATGGGACCCTGCGCGCCAGTGCTATGAGAACTTCATCTACATGCCCTGTACGGAAGAAAACGGATTTGCACCGGAACTGCCGGAACAGGAACCGGACGTGATTTACCTCTGCTTCCCAAATAACCCGACCGGCGCGACAGCCAGCAAATCACAGCTTCAGGAATGGGTTGACTATGCAAATAAGATTCATGCGGTCATTCTCTACGACGCGGCATACGAGGCATACATTTCCGAACCGGATGTTCCGCATTCCATCTATGAATGTGACGGTGCACGCACCTGTGCCATTGAGATCCGGAGCTTCTCGAAAAATGCCGGATTTACAGGCGTCCGTCTTGGATTTACCGTGATCCCGAAGGAACTGAAAGACGCGGACGGCATCACACTGCACAGCCTCTGGGCGCGCCGCCATGGCACAAAATACAACGGTGCGCCGTACATCATCCAGAAAGCGGGCCTCGCAGTCTATTCGCCGGAAGGACAGAAGGAGATCAGAGAGCAGGTCGCTTATTATATGAACAATGCGAAAATCATCTACGACGGCCTGAAAAAAGCCGGTTATTCCGTATCCGGCGGTGTCAACGCCCCGTACATCTGGCTGAAAACACCGGACGGCATGACATCCTGGGACTTCTTCGATGACCTCCTGGAGCGTCTGAATATCGTCGGAACGCCCGGCTCAGGATTCGGACCGCACGGAGAAGGCTACTTCCGCCTGACAGCATTTGGTTCCTATGAGAAGACCAAGGAGGCTGTGGACAGGATTATAGCAGGGAGAATATAAATCGGGGTTTGTCGAAGAACAGGCTGAGACAAACAATTTCTCCTCCGGACATCCGCAACGCCGGCACTTAACGAACACGAGCCTTGGCGAAGTGTGAGTTTAGTACCGCTGCGTGAGGACCGGAGTGCGAACGGTCCGAGAGG
>JAFUCM010000009.1 GCA_017459675.1 Eubacterium sp. | reverse complement strand
GTCGGGTTCGCGTGCGATACAGTAAGCGTCCGGAGCAGGATACATTTCCTAAGCAGCGAATTCCATCTGAGCTGCGTGGAAATTGTATCCTGCGAACGGACGCGTATTTAAAAACAATCGCCCCGACAAACTCCGATTTATCGTTTAAGAATCTCCCCGAGGCGCTCTTCGACCTGCTCCAGCATCTGCCGGTACTTCTCGCGCTTCTCACGCTCTTCGGCAATTTTCGCCTCGGGTGCCTTTGCGAGGAACTTCTCATTGTTCAGCATGCCGTCGGAACGCTTAATTTCCTTCTGCAGACGCTGCTGTTCTTTCTCGAGGCGCGCTTTCTCTTTTTCCAGATCTACGAGATCCGCAAACGGAATATAGAGAGTTGCGCCGTGAATGACTGCTGAGAATGCATCGTCTGCGATCCCGGTTTTGTCCTTCTGGACACAGGTCTTACCGGCACGCGCCAGGGATGTCAGGATCGCACTGCCGCCGGCAAACATATCACGAATCGCCTCATCTTCAGAAACCACATACAGCTCACTGATTTCCTTGCCCGGTGAGACGTTCAGCTCGGTACGGATGTTCCGGACGCCGCGAACAGCGTCTTTGATGCGCTCGACGCCTTCTGCCTCTGCCGGGAAATTCCACGCGTCGGTGTACTCCGGCCATGCAGCGGTCATAATGGTTTCCATATCTGTGTTCAGTGTACAGAAAATTTCTTCTGTAATAAACGGCATATACGGATGCAGCAGTTTCAGCGCATTGGAGAGAACGGTCTTCAGTGTCCAGAGAACCGGAAGCTTCTCTTCGTCTGTTCCGTTGTAGAGGGTCGGCTTTGCCATCTCAATGTACCAGTCGCAGAACTCTTCCCAGATAAAGTCATAGACCTTCTGCACTGCAATGCCGAGCTCGAATTTATCCATATTTTCGGTGACTTCACGTGCCAGCAGATTGACTTTGTGCAGGATCCAGCGGTCCGGCGCACTTAAGACTTCTGCCGGAACGGTCTCCGGAAGCACGGTGTCACCCAGATGCATCATGATAAAGCGGGATGCATTCCATACCTTGTTGCCGAAATTGCGGCTCGCCTCGACGCGCTCCCAGTAGAAACGCATATCATTTCCGGGCGCATTGCCGGTCATCAGCGTCAGACGCAGTGCATCGGCGCCGTAATTCTCGATGACTTCAAGCGGGTCGATGCCGTTGCCCAGCGACTTACTCATCTTCCGGCCCTGTGAATCGCGAACCAGACCGTGAATCAGAACGTGATGGAACGGACTCTTTCCGGTCTGCTCCAGTCCGGAGAATACCATACGGATGACCCAGAAGAAGATAATGTCATAGCCAGTCACAAGGACATCTGTCGGATAGAAATACTCCATCTCCGGCGTCTTGTCCGGCCAGCCGAGCGTCGAGAACGGCCAGAGTGCAGACGAGAACCAGGTATCCAGCGTATCCTCATCCTGTGTCAGATGCGTGCCGCCGCACTTCGGGCAGACTGCCGGTGCGCCGCCGCGCTGTACAACAATCTCGCCGCAGTCATCACAGTACCATGCCGGGATCCGGTGTCCCCACCAGAGCTGTCTGGAAATACACCAGTCGCGGATCGTCTCCAGCCAGTGTGTATACGTCTTGCCAAAGCTCTCCGGAACAAATGTCAGTTCTCCGGTCTTCAGCACTTCAAGTGCAGCCTCGCCCATTTCCTTCATGCGCACAAACCACTGCGGCTTAATCAGCGGCTCAACGGTGGTGTGGCATCTGTCATGCGTGCCGACTGCATGGGTGTGCGGAACCACCTTGACGAGCAGGCCCTGCTCCTCAAGATCCGCAACAATTGCTTTCCGCGCCTCATAGCGGTCCATACCGGTATACTTGCCGCACAGACCGTTCATCGTCGCGTCGTCATTCATAATATTAATTTCTTCGAGATCATGGCGCTTGCCGACCTCAAAGTCGTTCGGGTCATGTGCCGGCGTGATCTTCACGCAGCCGGTTCCGAATTCTTTGTCAACATAGGCATCTGCGATCACCGGAATCGTGCGGCCTGTCAGCGGCAGCACCAGTTCCTTGCCGACCAGATCCTGGTAGCGCTCGTCCTCCGGATTCACTGCGACAGCGGTATCGCCGAGCATGGTTTCCGGACGTGTGGTCGCGATCTCGACAAAACGGCCTTCCTCGCCGACGACCGGGTAGTTGATGTGCCAGAAAAATCCATTCTGGTCCTCATGCTCAACTTCTGCATCCGAAAGAGAGGTCTGGCACTTCGGGCACCAGTTGATGATGCGGCTGCCTTTGTAGATCCATCCCTTTTCATAGAGACGGACAAATACCTCTTCAACGGCCTTCGAACATCCTTCATCCATGGTAAAGCGCTCGCGGCTCCAGTCAGCAGAAGAACCCAGCTTCTGCAGCTGGTTCAGGATGCGGCTGCCGTACTCCTCTTTCCATTCCCAGCAGTGCTCGAGAAATGCCTCGCGGCCGATTTCCTTCTTGTCAATGCCCTTCTCCTTGAGCATGTTGGTTACGCGCACTTCCGTCGCGATCGCCGCGTGGTCCGTGCCCGGCTGCCACAGAGCTTCATATCCCTGCATTCTCTTGTAGCGGGTCAGAATGTCCTGCATGGTATTGTCAAGCGCGTGTCCCATGTGCAGCTGGCCGGTGACATTTGGCGGCGGCATCACAATGGTAAACGGCTTCTTATCCGGATTTACATTTGCACGAAAATAGCCGCCCTTCAGCCATTTCTGATAGAGGCGGTCTTCGAGTCCCTTCGGGTCGTACTGTTTTGCGAGTTCTTTACTCATGTCTGCTCCTTATTCATCTGGCGGTAATAGATTCTGCCATTTTGATTCTGCATGCATTCCAGATTGCTCTGCTGCACCGCAGCTTCTTGCAATCCCGACAAAAGCTCATACTGTATAATAAGTGAGAACGGCGGTTCCGTCAAGAGCCGCCGTCCGATTATGTCATCATTTTATAATTGTTTTTTCCTGTCTTTTCAGGATTTTTGCGTCAGGACCGCTCCTGCGATTCTGCGCGGCGTTTCTCCGAGAGTGCTTTGCCTTCTTTTCCGGTGAGATGCTCAATCCGGATTTCCACACAGGCCAGTGCCGGGAATTCCCGGTCAATCTCCGCCTCGTACGCGTCACGGAAAGCGGAAGAATATTTTTCGCCGATCAGACGCGCCGACGCCCGGATCTCTTCCGGATCTTCCAGGATCCGCGCGTAACCGAACAGGATCACACTCCGGTAATCCGTCGCCATGCCCTCTGCGTCTACGTCATTGGCATCCACCACACAGAACGAAACACGCGGGTTGCGGCGGATCGCATCGATCTTATGCCCTTTCTTCGCACAGTGGAAATGGATGCATCCATCTTTATATGCAAAGTTGAGCGGCACCGCGTAGTTATAGCCCGCATCACCGTTCAGTGCAAGCACGCCGTCTGACGCGCGTTCCAGAATCGCAATGCATTCCTCCTCCGGCAGCTGCTGCCGGATGCGGCGCATCGGCCGGAACGGCGCGGTTTCATTTTTCAGAAATGCCTCGACGGCCGCATGGCCCTGCTCATAGTCCTTAAACCGGACCGCCGGAATCCCCAGCGCATTGGCCGCCCTGACATTTGCCTTGTTGTCATCGACAAACAGGCAGTTATGCGGATCCAGCTGATAGTCATCTACCAGCTTCTGGAAAATATTCGGATCCGGTTTCACCATCCCGACTTCATAGGAAAAGATTCCGCCGTCCATCAGCGGGAGAAAATCCAGCGCATCTTCATTTGCACGGCGCACGAGGCCGGAATAATTGGACAGGAACAGTACCTGATGGCCTGCCGCCTTGATCGAACGGATCCACGGAATTGCATAATCCACACGGGCAATCGCATCCCCCACATGGTCAAATGTCTTCCGGATCTCAGCCGCATATTCCGGGCGCCGGGAAATGATATCTTTCAGAACCATTTCCTCGCTGACCACGCCGCGGTCCAGCTCATTCCAGAGACCGCTCATCCACATCGCGTCCTCCACACCACGGATCGTCTCTTCATCATCAAACAGTTCATGAATGAAATCGATCCAGCGGAAGCGGATCAGTACGTTTCCGATATCGAATATCACCGTTTTCTTCTTCATACGCCGGTACTCCTCTTCCTCTTACTGGAAGTTCGCGATCAGCGCCGCGATACGCAGAATAAACAGTACGAAGATCACCCACATTGCCGGGCTGATATCTTTTGCTTTCTTCGTGCAGACCTTCAGGATAACCCAGGAAAGAATCGCAAACATAATGCCGGTTGCGATGGAATATGACAGCGGCATCATGACCATTGCGAGGAATGCGCCGACGGTATCTGCAATATCACCGTCGAAGCTGATCTTTCTGACACTGCTGGACATCAGCAGACCGACATACAGAAGTGCCGGTGCCGTCGCGAAGGACGGGATTGCCAGGAAAATCGGAGAAAGCAGCAGTGCGACTACAAACATGAGGCCTGTTGTAAAGGAAGTAAGACCTGTCTTGCCGCCTTCTGCAACGCCCGCACTGGACTCAACAAAGCTGGTGATGGTGGAAGTTCCGAGGCATGCGCCCAGTGTTGTTCCGACAGCATCCGCCATCAGGACCTTGCCGACACGCGGCATCTTGCCATCTTCGTCGAGCAGGTTTGCTTTATCTGCAACACCGATAACGGTTCCGATCGTATCGAACAGATCGACGTACAGGAACGAGAATACGATTGCAATAAACTGGATGATATGTGTTGCCGCCCATCCGAAATTGAATTTGAATGCAGTGTTGGAAATACCGCCGAGCTGCAGTCCCTGTGAGAAATCCGGGAAGACGCTGAACACACCTGCGTCAGGATTTACAACATACCATCCTGTCACCTGTGCGAGCATGCCCAGTACCCATGTCGCAAGAATACCGATCAGGATCGCACCCTTGACATTGTAGTGAACCAGCACGCAGATAATCAGGAATCCGATCAGGGCAAGCGCCATCTCAGCGCTTCCGAAGTCGCCGATGCCGATGACCATATCACTGCCTTCACCTGTGAATGTCAGAATGTTGGCACCGCGCAGTCCGATGTAGGCGACGAAAAGGCCAATACCGACGGTAATTCCGTTCTTCAGGTTGGTCGGAATTCCGTTAATGATCGCCTCACGCGCCTTAAATGCAGAAAGGATAATAAAGATAATACCTTCTACAAGGACTGCAGTCAGGGCGATTGTAAACGGATTCGGAACGTCCGCCAGTTCGCCGAGGCATACCGTATATGCAAAATATGCATTCAGTCCGAGGCCCGCGGAAAGTGCGATCGGATAATTTGCGACCAGAGCCATAAACAGTGTGGCAAACGCAGATGCGATTGCTGTTGCGACGAAGACGCCGCTGCGGTCCATTACAGTGCCCAGAATATTCGGGTTGACTGCAAGGATATAGGCCATGGCCAGGAACGTGGTCAGACCTGCAACCACCTCTGTCCGCACATCAGTATTGTGCTCTTTCAGTTTAAAAAGTTTCTCAAGCATTGATCTTCCTCCTGTTGGATGATTCCATATAATATAGGTAAGAAAAAAACAGTTTCAATTATAAAATATTTATAAAGTTTTGTCTATACGGGATCGTGATTTACTTTCCGGCAGCCTGCAGCAGCATCTCCTTGAGCCGCGCCGCCGCACTGTCCAGCGTACTGCCGCTGTATTCGATCAGACAGATCGAGCGGACCGGGACCTCCTCGATCAGCGGAATCCGGTATACCTGGTCGGTCAGGTTACGTCCTTCGATCAGGCTTTCCGGCACGAAGCCGATGCCGAGGTCATTGGTAATCAGCGGAAGCAGCTGGTCGGCTGTCGCCGCCTCTACGTCCACGGTATATTCCAGGCCATATTTAAAGAAGAAATCATTGTAGAACTGGAATGTCATGGAATCACGCCCCAGGCTTACCATGGGATATTCCTTGATTTCTGCGAGATGGCGCGGCTGATTGGGCAGATCACCGCAGTTTGCACCGCACACCAGCACTTCGTGAAAATCCAGCAGCCTTGTCTCCTGCAGCGGTCTGCTGATCTGCGTCGGTGTTGTCACGACTGCCAGATCTGCCAGACGGTTGCGGACGGCCTCAACCGCGCTGTGTGTCTTCTGGTTCTGGATCCGCAGATGTACATCCGGATATTTCGCATGATAGGCACGCAGAACCGGAAGCAGAATCCCGTGCAGGGCTGTCTCAGTCGCGCTGATTGTCACAGAACCGCTGCGCAGATTTGCGGCATTTTCCAGTTCCCGCTCGGCTGTCTGAAGCTGTTCGAATGCAACCGCCACATGTTTATACAGACTTTCCCCGTCTGCCGTCAGCCGCACGCCGCGGTTTGAGCGGATAAAAAGCCGGCACCCGAGCTGGCGCTCCAGATTGTTCATGGAACGGGTGATGTTGGGCTGGCTGTTCATCAGAATCGAAGCCGCGCGTGTAAAACTCTTGTATTTCGCAACATAGTAAAAAATCCGGTAATAGTCGTAAGTAATATCCATCATAAAGCACTTCCCCGTTCCTGCTGCTGTATTTCCTCTCTGACACGCCGGATGCAGGCCTCCAGTGTGTCATTGTTCGGGATCCGTTTCTCAATTCCCGCCGCAGTGATTTTCTCCTCCGAAAAATCATCACAGTCTGCCAGATAACGCCGGCACAGTTCCGCGTAATTCGGTTCCGGCTGCTTTCGCTCACGCTGCAGGGCATGGGCAAGCCGCAGGCCGTCATCCGTCTCGATGTAGAGCGGCACCACCCGGTCTCTTCCATAATAATGGCGCAGCTGCACAAACGATTCCAGCGTACCGATCGAAAGATAGCTGTCATGTGCAAGGTCGATGCTCCCGTCATCGATCGTCGCATAGTGCCAGGGGCCGCAGACCGTCTGATAGATCCGCTCCTCGATCACACATCCCCGCTCCCGCATCTGATTCAGAAAACCGGCGTCAACAAAATGATATTCTCTGCCGTCGGTCTCCCCCTGGCGCATCGGACGGGTCGTATAAAGAACCAGCGGCTTTAGCGCTGCAGACGCATCTTTCAGCAGCGCACGGTAAATATGATCCTTCCCGGTTGCACTCTTTCCCATAATGTAATAAAGCTTTCCCATCGATTCAAAATCCCTTCGCGCGCGATCAGAGATCGCGATTTACCGCACTCCAGTATATCATATTGATATCGATACAAAAAGTAAAACTTCGATTTTGACTTTTTTTGACCACATTTCTTTTCTATGCTATACTATATTAACTATGGGGTACTATGTCTGTTATGTAAAACTTCTTGAGCCGGGGAGGATTTGACATGCGTGAACTGGAAAAATTTATGGGCTTTGATCAGGTCGTCGGTCAGGAAGATCTGAAAGGGCATCTTCGCAGTGCCGTCAGAAGCGGCAATATTTCTCATGCATATATTTTCGGCGGAGAAGACGGCGTCGGAAAAAGTCTGCTCGCCACACTCTTTGCAATGGATCTTCTCTGCGAAGAAGACGGTGATGAACCGTGCATGACCTGCCCCTCCTGTGCGAAAGCAATCAGCGGCAACCATCCTGACATTATTTATGTGACACATGAAAAGCCGGCAAGCATCGGTGTTGATGATATCAGAGACCAGCTGGTTAACACCGCCGAGATCCGGCCCTACGAAAGTGATTATAAAATCTATATCATCGACGAGGCTGAGAAACTGACGCCTTCCGCGCAGAACGCAATGCTCAAAACCATCGAAGAGCCGCCGGAATATGTCGTGGTGATTCTTCTGGCCGAAAATCCTGATATTCTGCTTCCGACCATTCTTTCCCGCTGCGTGACGCTGAACTTCAAGCCGGCAGCGGACGAAGAAGTCAAAGAATATCTGATGCAGAATCTGCATGTGCCGGATTATCAGGCCGAGATCGAAGCATCCTACGCACAGGGCAATGTCGGAAAAGCGATCCGGGCAGCCGAGTCTGCCGATTTCATGCATATGACGCAGGACGCCGTGCGTCTGATGAAGACGTCCCGGAAAATGGACAGCCTTGATCTGATCGACGCGATGAAATTCATGTCGGCAGAAAAGCAGAAGGTCTATGGCTATCTGGACATTTTCAGCATGTGGTTCCGGGATGTTCTTCTGTTTAAGGCAACCCGCGAGATCGACAACCTTGTCTTCAAGGACGAAATCAATGCCATCAAAGACCGGGCAGCCGTCAGCTCTTACGAAGGCATCGAGACCATTCTGGCCGCAATCGAAACTGCAGCAACACGTCTGCGCGCAAATGTAAACTTTGATCTGGTAATTGAATTACTGTTTCTGACAATCAGGGAGAATTAACACACATGGCTATTATTATCGGCGTGCGCTTCCGCCACGCTGGAAAGATCTATTATTTTGATCCGGATGGAAATGACATCCGCCGCGGTTCCTACGTCATCGTGGAGACAGCGCGCGGCATCGAAATCGGCCGCGTTGTCATGGACCCGCGTGAAATCGATGACGAGGATATTACGCAGCCGCTGCGCAAGGTGATCCGCATCGCAACTGAACAGGACAATGCACGCCGTCTTGAAAATGATCAGCAGGCAAAGGAAGCTTTTTCCGTCTGCAAGAAAAAAATCCGCGAACACAACCTCGATATGAAGCTGATTGACGCGGAATACACCTTCGACCACAAGAAGCTGGTATTTTATTTTACAGCGGACGGACGCGTGGATTTCCGTGAATTGATCAAAGATCTGGCATCTGTTTTCAAAACCAGAATCGAACTTCGGCAGATCGGTGTGCGCGATGAAACAAAAATGCTCGGCGGAATCGGGATCTGCGGCAGACCCGTCTGCTGCAGCACATATCTCTCCGATTTCATCCCGGTTTCCATCAAGATGGCCAAAGAGCAGAACCTGTCGCTGAATCCGACCAAGATCTCCGGTGCCTGCGGCAGACTGATGTGCTGCCTCAAAAATGAACAGGAAACCTATGAATATCTGAACAAACAGCTGCCGAACATCGGTGATATTGTAGAAAATGAGGAAGGTCTTTCCGGCGAGGTACAGACGGTCAATATTCTGAAGCAGACCGTCCGTGTTCTGATCGAAACAGACGACGAGACAACCGTCGAAGAGATGCCGGCAGATCAGATTACGATTCTCGAGCGCCACAAGAAGGGTGCACGCCGCAGAAAAGAGCGCGATGCGCGCGCAGAACAGGAACAGCGTCAGGCCGCTGCCAGAGAGCAGGCAAAAGAACGCGCTGCCGAGCGCAAAAGCCGCCGCGCGAAAGCGATTGAACAGGCCCGCGCCGCAAAGAATGAAGAAACAACAGAAGACAGGCACGCAAAACCACGGACCGACAGCACTTCCGCCGGTGAGCGGAGTGCCCGGAACGACCGTCACGAGCGGCCGCAGAAACACGGGCAGTCTCAGTCCGCAGGAAACGGCACCGCAGCCGAAAAGACCGGCGCAGGAAATGGTGCAGCTTCCGGCCGGTCCGGAGAAGAAGGCAAAAATGCCACTCCGGAAAAACAGGAGAAACGGCGCCGCAGACGCCACCGCAGAAAATCATCCGGTGAGAAATCCGCACAGCAGGCACAACAGGAGCCGCAGCAGCATGCGTAACATTGCATTAAATCCCGATGAACAGCTGGATGACCTGCAGAACGGCTTCTGGCTTGTACAGTCCAAAAAAAGGTTCCGCTTCGGCATCGATGCGGTTCTGCTTGCCGATTACGCAGATGTCAGAGCCGGTGAGCATGTCATCGATCTCGGCTGCGGCAACGGCATTATTCCCGTCCTTCTTGCCGCACATACCGCTGCCGCATCCATCACAGGACTGGAAATCCAGGAGGCGAGCGCAGCGCTCGCCCGCAAAAGTGTGGATTGCAACGAACTGGAAGGCCGCGTCCGCATTGTAACAGGTGATATCAGAGAAGCCGCACAGACATTCGGTGCGGCTTCTTTTGATGTTGTAACAAGCAATCCACCGTATATGATCGGGCAGCACGGACTGACAAACGCCGAAGACAGCATCCGCATCGCGCGGCACGAAGTCTGCTGTACACTGGATGACCTCGCAGCCTCCGCCGCCAGACTGCTCAAAAGCCGCGGACGTTTCTACATGGTGCACCGCCCCTTCCGTCTGGCCGAAATCATGCGGACACTCTCCCGTCATAATCTGGAGCCAAAACGCATGCGGCTCGTCCACCCTTACGCAGACCGCGAACCCAATCTGGTCCTCATCGAAGCCGCCAGAGGCGGCCGATCCGGCATGCGCATCGATCCGCCGCTTGTCGTCTACAACTCGCCCGGGGTCTACACCGAAGAAATCCTCCGCATCTACCGGAGATAACCGCTGGGCAGCTGCCCTTTCATTTCAGAAGGAAAAATCTCCCCGCTTAATCTGCTCCTTATAATACCCGATCTCATCCTGTATAATCAAATCGATCTGCCGGATTCCCAGCATCTCCACCGGCGCCTTGTCATCGGTCATGACCAGATCTCCGGCCTGATACTGCACCAGTCCGTCCGAGATGGTCTGCATCAGAACACGCAGCTCCTCCCGGCTCTCTGCCGCGATCCCGCGCTGCAGCATTTCGGAGATTCCGGCTGTATTCTGCGGTCCGGCTGTTTCTGCATCCCCTCCGGAATCATTACCGGTTTCCACGGCACCCGTCCGGGCGCGGTTCGACGCGAACAACTCCCGGTTCGTCGTATACGGAACATCGGCTGTATATACTTCATCGAACACTGCCGAGATCGTATCACAGAGGTAGTGGTTGATATCCCCCGGCTCGTCACCGCGCATATTCAGATTCACCACCATGACACCGTCGTCCGTCAGATGATCCCGCACCTCTGTAAAAAATTCAATCGAAGACATCTGAAACGGAATGGTGATATCCCGGAAGGCATCCACCATAATCACGTCATACTGATGATCGACTGCATTCAGATATGCCCGGCCGTCATACTCGGTCACCTGCACATCCTCCGGCTGTTCAAAATACTGATCTGCGAGATCAATGATTTTCCCGTCAATCTCAACACCCTCGATATTCAGGTTTTTGAAATACCGCTCGCTCTGTGTCGCAAATGTTCCGGTCCCGTTTCCCAGAATCAGCACATCCAGATGATCCTTGTCCTGCACATCCGCCATGTACAGCGACGCCATCGCATAATCATAGTACATGCCTGTCAGCGCGCTGTTTTTCATCAGAATCGACTGCACG
Source organism: Eubacterium sp. (assembly GCA_017459675.1). GTDB lineage: Bacteria > Bacillota > Clostridia > Lachnospirales > Lachnospiraceae > CADBRN01. The sequence goes on along the minus strand of JAFUCM010000009.1, from coordinate 17,587 downwards.
CCGAACAATACATTCGTCGACAGTGCAATCGACTGGTCATCCTCCTTCACCTGCAGATAGTTATAGACGGATTCTCCCTCATAGGTCAGACCATCTTCCCAGAAGGCAAAGCTGTCGTTGTGGCCAAACACAGAGCACAAAATAAACAGAATCAGAGAGACTGCAATCAGCCGCCTTCCGTTCACCGGTTTCAAACGTTTTTGCGCACGAAATACTTTCTCCGCACTGCCGTCTTCTGCCCCGGTATCACTGCTTCCGTCTGCTTGCAGAATTTCACCCGGCGTTCCTCCGTCACGCCGCTTCGGACTCACGAAGTAAACAATCCCGAGGATCAGCAGAATTCCGGAAAAAATCAGAAATGTCATCGAAGTTCCGACCGCCGGAATCGTCACGAAAGTCGGCACGAACGTACCGATGATACTGCCGATTGTATTGAATGCACCCAGCCGTCCGGCGATGCTGCCGCTGTTTTCCAGTGAATCCACAGAATACTTGATCAGCGACGGCGTGACCGTTCCAAGAAGAAACAGCGGAAATACAAAGATCACCAGACACGCGAACAGCGCCGCCCAGATCAGCAGATTGGTGCTGATCGTGATGATCAAAATCCCGGATATCAGCAGAATGACATATTTTCCCAGTACCGGAATTGCCGCAATCCAGACTGACGCGATCAGAATCCGCCGGTAAAGCCGGTCCGGATCCGGATTCCTGTCAGCGGATCTGCCGCCAAAAATATTTCCCAACGCCATGGCGATCATAATGGTTCCGATGATAATCGTCCAGACAATCTGAGAAGAGCTGAAATAAGGCGCCAGAAGTCTGCTCGCACCGAGCTCAACCGCCATGACAGACATGCCGGCAAAGAACTCCGTCATATAAAGAAATGTTTTGTTTGATAAGATAGCCCGTTTATTCATAGCACGCACCCACACAAAAGCCGCCGGAGCCTCCGCCCCGACGGCTTACTGCTGCTTTCGTCTTAAAATTCTAATCCGGCCTTATATCATTCAGCCTCTTTGAACTCATCCTTGCCTGCGCCGCAGATCGGACATACCCAGTCCTCCGGAAGATCTTCAAAAGCGGTTCCTGCTGCGATATCATTGTCGGGATCGCCGACTGCAGGATCATAGACATATCCACACGGATCACATTCATACTTCTTCATAATTCATAAGTCCTTTCCTGATAGTATGACCATCCGGTCATTTTTTCGATACATAGAATTATAGAGGATTCTCTGCACCAATGCAAGCAGATATCCCGCCTGCATGCACGATGCCGCACAGCACGGTCACGCGCCTCTCCGGCAGGGTGTACATCTGTTTACTCAATCGTTATAGATCAGCGCGATAAACACCAGATCCTCGTCTCCATTGTTTGCCAGACTGTGAAATTCGCCCGGCAGAATCGTGCAGATATCGCCGGCTGTCACTTCTGTGACGCCGTCTTTATCCTTAAAATCGCCCTTACCGGAGAGAATATAATACGGCTCTGTCTCATGCACATGCTGATGCCAGCCGATGCTCGAACCAGGCGGCAGTACAATCTTCGCATACATGCGGCCATGTCCGTACAGATCCTCCTTGGCTACAATATCATATACCTTCGCAGGACCAATCCCGGTACCCCCGCCGAGGCCTTCCTTAATCACATACGTTTCTTTCCTTACCATACTGCCTTCTCCCTTCTTTGATCAGGTAACCGCAAACGTTTTCAGAACCCCAGCTCCTCATTCACCAGAATCACATGAATTCTTCCTTCATGTTTCGAATATCTCGTGATCAGGAACTGACAGCAAATCGTATCCGGCGACTTGCAGTCCATGCACTGTCCCGTCTTGACACAGGGCGTATTTCCGCCGATCCGCTGCATATTGACCGGCGCCGCATAATTGCGCGCGCGCTTCATGGCATCATCAAGGTCCGTACAGACTTTGTTCATCCCGACGATAAAAATAACCTTGTGCGGTCCCTGTGCGATCGCGGATACACGGTTGGCATTGCCGTCGATATTGACCAGAACACCGTCCGATGTCATTGCATTCGCACTGGAAAGATAGAAATCCGCATCATATGCAGCAAGCATTGCCGCACGCTTGTCCTCATACTCGTCTCGATCGATAAAATCAAAATTTCCAGCCTTCAGTGCATCAACGAGACCGATCTCATGGACACTCATACCGCCGCCCATCGTTACCTTGCTGCCTTCCGGAATGAGATCCAGCGCGATCTTCCGCGCATCTTCTTTATTTGCGGCATAGTAACCGGACATGTTGCGTGATTCCAGCCCCTTGATCACCTTCTGCGCAAGCACTTCATTTCTCTGAAATAAAAAATTGTCCCCCAAAATAAACCTCCTTGTCTGCCTGTGCGTTGATTCCTGTAAAAATAAATACTTCGCAGCTGTATTCTCTGCGCTGCACCCATACCTGTATTTTACTAAACCCGTCCGGTTCTTACAAGTGTACCGGATGATCATTCCCAGTGTGTCCGGTTTCCGCTGCAGCAATGGTCTGCGCCGCTGCCAATAAACCGGACGGCCTCCAGATTGTCCGCTTACCGGTACCACCACGACATCATGCAGCCGCCCGCGGCACCCGTCTGCAGCACCGCGCCCAGATTCTCCGGCGTGATTCCGCCGATTCCGTATACCGGCACAGTGCCGGCAGCTTCAACCGCATCCCGCAGAAAATCCAGCCCTCTGCCCGGTTTTCCCTTCTTGCAGTCCGTCTCGAAAATATTGCCCAGAACAATCTGTGTGGCGCCGGCCGCAACAGCCTCACGAACCTCTTCGATACTGTGACAGGAAACACTGAGGAAACTGACTGCTTCGTGCAAATCGGTCCCGCCTTTCTCCGATTGTAATTCCCGGCCGGTCGTAACCTTCGCATCCCACTGTTCATTCAAAAGCTTCCGCAGTGACGGAATGGAAAGATGCACGGCCCGGCAGCCGGTCTCCAATGCCGTCTCTATATGAGAGTGCACAAACAGCTGAACACCGGCTGCGTCACATATTTCAAGCACCTTGTACGCCAGCTCCGCGTATTCTGCCTCTGTCAGATCTTTTTCTCTGAGAATGAGTGCACACGGCCCAAAGGCTGCAATTTTCCGGATTGTATCCAATGGATTCCCGTCTGCGAGATGACGGTTTGTGACTGCGATGATCTGTTTTCTGTTCATAGGTTTTATCCTCTATGTACGCTTTGATTTCTGACATCCTGCTTTCATGGTTTCTGAAGAACCGTGTTTCGATATCGTTATACTACGATCTAAACGAATTATCAATCCTCAATAGAATCTTGCGATGCTCCTGCTGATTGCCGCAAAATCCACTTTACAGTGTCCCTCTGAAATTCCGATCGGAATGATATCTTCGAACGAATAGCGTTCCGGTTCGTCCCGCTCCGCAAACAGGTATACCAGTACTTCTCGATTCTCAGGGTCTATAATCCAGTATTCCCGCACACCCGCCTTCCGATACTTCAAAAGTTTTCGAACTTTGTCGTGCATACGGTTAGAAGGCGACAGGATCCCGAAGAAACTCCCCCTGTAAAAGCTCATCGTTCAATTTCAATTTACCGTCTTGATTCTTATCAATCGGATATTTCATCCATTATTTCTCCTTTCGAACCCTCTCCTGTTGATTACTTCTATATCAAGTCCCGCGTCTGAGGCATGGACTGATCCCCTGCGTTCATTTACAATTACAAAGCAAGATTCCGTAATAGCATTTATTATATTAACATAATCATTATCCTCTGTCTATGTTTTGCCGTTTCTTAAACGAAAATCAGGAAGCTGTCTGCTTTCATGCAAACAGCTTCCTGATTTCTTCTTCCTGCAGGTTCTGACCGATCACGACCAGAATCCCGCGCTTCACACTGCGCGGCTGAATCAGCATGGTTCCGGGCGTGCAGTTAACCTCCAGCCAGGATTTGTCAGAACAGCGGGCGAATCCCTTGACGCGCAGTACATTTCCGAAAATCTCCGGTGCTGCAAACAGATGTGCAATCTGCTCCTTCAACCGGTCCGGCTCCGCATTCTGCACGACGATCATGCTGGTTTTAAATAACGCCTGATGATTCAGTTCTTCCCGCGTATGATCAGCAAAATGATATCCGTTTTGCTGCATCTGTTCAAAGTCCGCATCGGATAACTGATCCCACGGCTTCAGGAAAATACGTTCCGCAGGGATTTCTTCTAACCCGCGCCGCCGCAAAATATTCTGCAGCCGCGTCACCGTATCAGAAACAGCTTCCTCCGGGAAAAGCTGCGTCTTGCTTACCACAACGGTTCCCGCCGCCAGCAGCTGGGAGAACATCAGATAATCAACCTCATCTGTCGAATCCGCACAGTCCGGCGCATCGATGGTGATAATTGACCCGATTTCGCAGCATTCCCGGACGGCATCCAGATGCATCATCGTAAAGAATTCGTCCACGTCGTAGATGCCGGACGGCTCTACCAGAATCCGGTCGCATCCGCTCTTCGCGCCGCCAATCAGCATCCCGCGGAATTTATCGAAGCCGGCACAGCACATGCACATGCCTGCAAGATCCTTTACCGGCACATCCAGATCCTTCAGCAGCATCGGGTCCACACTGATCGAGCCGAATTCATTTTCAATAATCATATATTTCTGTCCGGTACGCGCGAGGTATTCCGCATAATGACGGATGAATGTTGTCTTCCCGCTTCCAAGAAATCCCGTGATCAAATCAACCTTTACCATGTTCCTTAAACCTCCACACGATAAAAACACCATCCTGTCTGTTAACGCTGTCTGCCGCCACTGCCGAAATATTTCAGTCCCAGCATTGTCATGTCATCAAACTGCGGCGCACTGCCTGCAAACACACGGACAGCTTCGCGGACATTTTCATCCAGTTTCTGCGGTTCCGCTGCCGGATCCCTGTTCAGCGCCGCAAGCATACGCTCCGTCCCGAACAGTTCCTCCGCCGCATTATTCGCTTCCGTCACACCATCTGTATAGACAAACAGCGTGTCACCCGGACGGAGTGAAAATTCACCTGACCGGTACGGTACACCCTCCATCGCTGCCAGCGGCATACTGTGCACATCCTTTTCCAGACGGAACAGGCCGCTGCCGTGCCCGTCTGCGCAGCCATCCGCCCGCCGGATCGCGGGATACTCATGACCCGCATTTACATAGCACACATCTCCGGTTGAAATTTCCAGAATCCCCAGCCACGCCGTCACAAACATCTCTGCCATATTCTGTCCGCAGAGACTGTCATTTACATGCGCAAAGATCTTTGCCACATCCGGATTCCCCAGGCGTGTCTGATTCTGGATCTCCGCCTTGGCATTGATCATGAATAGCGCCGCAGAAATCCCCTTGCCGGATACATCGGCAATGACGAGCGCAAGATGATCCTCATCCAACAGGAAAAAATCATAAAAATCGCCGCCAACTTCCTTTGCCGGCACCATCGATGCATAAATATCAAATTCATGACGGTCCGGGAATGCCGGAAACCTGTGCGGCAATGTCCCTACCTGAATCTCTGTGGCAATCGACAATTCGGCGTCGAGACGTTCCTGCTCTGCTGTAACCTTTACCAGGCGGCGCATCGTATCCTGGATGTCTGTTTCCATGTCAGCGATGCTGCGCCAGAGATCCTCCAGCTCATCATGCGTATTCATATTCAGCTGCATGAAATGCGAAGCAGATTCTTCCAGATAGGCAAGCTTATCCCGCTCAGTATAGGACTTCGCGGCCGCTGCCAGATTTGTCACATGCTGAATTACATATCTGCGCAGCATTCTTAAGGCCAGCACCGCAGCCAGAACAATCATCAGCACCGCGACCGGTACCAGAACCATCAGGAAACGGTTGATCTTATGAAAGAAATCATTTATGTCGACATCGATGACAATATAGCCGAGCTGACTTCCGTCAGCCGCTTTGATCTCCTGATAATCTGTTCCGATCCATCCGTAATCATCCGTATGTGTAATGCGAAGCCGCCAGGAAGACGCCGCGATCTCCTTCACCTGCTCCAGATCGGATTCCAGCCACTGCCCGGGCAGATAAGCCCAGTCCAGCTGATCGCCGTCAACCACATAGACGATGGCATTGTGTTCCGGGTCCGGAAACATCAGAAATACATTGCGGTTCTCTGTTTCCTGCCAACAATTCAGCAAAATTTCACGCGCCGCATAAAAATCATCATCGACCAGCGGCCAGAACGCATTCATAAATTCCTCTGCGGACGGATCCTGCCGGACATCCTCCGGCAGCTTTTCATAGATCTCCTTCGTCTCCCGGAAGATTTTCTCGATATAAGTCTGATCCTCCAGAGACATCGCATAATTCATGAGATTCTCGGCTTCATCATGAAAATTCCGCAGTGCGTCAAATGTATACAGCCCGAAGACAGCCGCACTGATCATCAGAATCAACAACAGCGTTCCGGCCAGAACGACACGGAACGCTTTTGTTTTCAGTGAAATATATTTCTGGTTCTTCAAAACGCAGGACCCCGATTTACTTTGTTTTTCCGCCGCCAAGGCCGCCGGGATATGTTTTGGCATCTGCCACGATCAAACCAAGCCCCGCCATCTGCGAGAGAAACGCCTCCTCTGACAGGCCGCCGGCGACCTTTTCAAGCAGTGCATCATCCACAACTGCTCCCTTCGGCATTAATTCCTCGAGTTTCCCTTTGATCTTACCCTTCACTGCAAGCTCTTTCTCTGATAAGTTGCTCATATCGTAAATCTTCCTTTCCAGGATAAATCATTTAACGGTTACCTTACATTTTCTGCACAGTCCATTAATTGTCTGTACATAGATGGTGCACGTTCCTCTGCCTTTTGCCCGGATCTTCCCGCCCTTGCTCACCGTCGCAACAGACTTGTTGCTGCTGGTAAACCGGAGTGCCGGCTCATGTGCCAGAAGCTCCTTACAGCGATTGAAAAGCACGATCTCTCCCTTCAGCTTACTGGTCTTGTTCTTTTTGAGTGTGATCCTGCTCTTATTCAGCTTCAGACGTTTCGGGACGGTATGCCCTGTGGTCTCATTGCCCGTAATCGTGTGAATCAGCAATGACTGCGCAATATTCTTATATTTTTTCTTTCCTTTCTTTTGTGCAATGACCTTGAACTTATAACACTTGCCTGTTTCGAGATCTCCGACCGTATACTTACGGACACCTGCTTTAACGGTCTTAATCTTCTTTACCGTATATTCATGTACGCCGTCATTACATTTATTGAACAAAATGACATATCTGTCTGCATTTTTAACTTTGTTCCAGGAGATCGTAACCGCATCTCTGGCAGCCGTCACTTTGGCAGTTAAAACGGCTTTGGCAGAAGACTTTGTCTTTTTTTCCGGTTCTGGTGTGGGTTTCGGCTCCTCTTTTTTACCTGTTGCCGGGATCTCCTCTGTCTCAAAATGAGAGCGGTCATTTTTGCAGACGCGCCGCTTCTCTCCCGGGGTTGTTGCCGTCGGTTTCTTTACCACAGTCCAGGCTCCCCAGCTATGGCCTGTGGCCGGAAGGATGGTATCGGAGCGCTGCCCGATCTCCTTTTGGCCCTCCTCATCCCCAAAAAAGGATTTACATACTGTACAGTACCAGTATTCTATATTCCCGGCTGTTTCGCATGTGGGCGCCAGATATGCATGAGGCTTCATTTTGTGCCGGATGTGTTCACCAAATTCCGCGCGAACTGTCAGATTCGCAGTCGGCATCGGAGCGATATAGTATTTGCCGCCGGATTCGCTGACCTCATATGACTCTCCATCAGGATCATTCTGGTCTTTTGCGTAAATCGTTGTAAGCTCATATCCTTCATCCGGCGTGACAAACACCTGTACTACGTCGAAATATCCGGCACGCGTAACCGTAGCTCCGGACTCATCAAACGTAACCTTACCATGCTGTATATTTTCGTCCGCCTTGATTTCATATAAAGTCTTATCTCCGGCATCTGCCTCTCCGTCAGCAAATACGGAAGCCGGAATCATAACAAGGAACAGGAGCGCCATAAGCAGCACTGCACAAACTCTTTTCATATTTCCTGAAAACATAAGCAATACCTCCCGACCTACAAAGGTACATCTTTCACAACATCTTCTAGGACTATTTAATTATATCCCAAATGCGTGCTAAGCACAATGTAAGAGTGGCGCTTCTCCTGTAAATACCTGGATGTCACTGCCTTCTGCTTATAGCTTATTCCCTGTTTTAAATCTTAAAGCGGTAGCCACCATCCCCGCCTGTGCATTTCGACGAATTCCCCTGTTTTTCCCTGTTTTACAGTGTTTTCTAGGAACCCAAACGGTTTCTTTCCCTGTAGTTTTTCAGGGGGTTATGGCTGTCGTTTTAGATTACGGTAGTAATGACGGTAGTAATGATCACACAGAAGTATAAGAGTCAAAACCGTATTCCTGTTTTAAACGTTCCAGGATCTCATAAGCAACCGGACAAACAGAAACCGTGTCCAGAAATGATAATAAGCTTCCCATCCGATCAGGCTGATCTGTATACGGATACTGTTTACAACTATCCGGCTTCATGTCGCCCAGAAGGCAGCTGCCATCTGTCTGCAGAAAATCGCATGGAATGTTTTTTGTATGGTAAGCCTGCTCTTCCATATCCATGGTCTCCTGAAGATACTTCTTTCGGAACTCATCCTCAGAAAGGCTCAGTGCTGCTGCATCTCTTTCAACCTCACCCGCGGGAATCAACCCGCAATACTGCTTACAGCAGTTTCTGCACCGACTGCAATCATATGCGGAAAATAGTTCCTGATGCAAACGATAAAACTTTTCATCAAGCTCATCCGGGTCTGTATGCAGCTTCAGCCATGTACGGAAACGATAATTTATCCGTTCATTCTTTTTCGCGTAAAAAGATATTTTTCTTGGACTCAGCATTTCTTTCTTCTCCTTAGTTTTTTATTCCATAATAACGCAGCTCCTGATCTTCATCAAAGCTTTGTTTCTGGGATCGGACAACCCGCCAAGAAGCATCTGATTTTTTTCGACTCGAATACATCCCAGGTTCTCAAGAGTCAATGAATCTGCTTCTTTTATGGATCAGCTCAGAAGACTCCAGAATGATCAGCGTATTCACTTTCCTTTGCGCAATCATATTGCAGCAGACTACCATTTTCCTTCCAGATTACCAAAAGACATCCAAAAGATACGTCTGTTATTTTAGCACTCTCCATGTTGGAGTCTGCTTGGATCCAATCCGTACAATATACCCTTTCTCTCCCAGCGAATTCAATGCCCGCTGAACCGTTCTAACCGTTTTGGAAATCCTATTTGCAATCTCTTCCCTGGAAGCATCCGGCTTTTGTTTTAAAAAACAGTAAGTCAAAATACAAGTAAGATACACCAAACAAAAGACATTGCTTTACAGAAAAACCGAATGCAAAACAATGCCTTTTGAAATTTTTGGTAGTTTTTGCGGTAGTATTTACGCGTGCTTTAAACGGCTAAAGCGCCGTTTTGTCCAGTATTTATGCGGCTCTCCGGCTTTCCGACTCAGATTTTAAATCTTAAAGCGGTAGCCCACGCCCCAGATCGTCTCAATATACTGCGGCTTGGACGAGTTGAACTCGATCTTTTCACGGATTTTCTTGATGTGCACGGTAACGGTCGCGATGTCTCCGAACGACTCCATATTCCATATTTTCTGAAACAGCTCTTCTTTCTTAAAGACATGATTCGGATTCTCCGCGAGGAAGGTCAGGAGGTCAAATTCCTTATTGGTAAATGCTTTTTCCTCGCCGTTGACCCAGACGCGCCGCGCGGTCTTATCGATCTTGATACCGCGGATCTCGATAATGTCATTCTCCGGCTTGATGCCGACCAGACGGTCATAGCGCGCCAGATGTGCCTTGACGCGCGCCACCATCTCGCTGGGCGAGAACGGTTTCGTCATGTAATCATCGGCACCCATCCCGAGGCCGCGGATCTTATCGATATCGTCTTTGCGCGCCGAGACGATGATCACCGGAATATCGCGCTGCTCGCGGATCTGCTGGCAGATGGAAAATCCGTCCACACCCGGCAGCATCAGATCCAGCACAATCAGATCAAAATTACCGGACAGGGCACGTTCCAGTCCTGTGTTTCCGTCAGCCGCAATCTCAACCTCAAAATCCGAGAGTTCCAGATAATCCTTTTCCAGATTTGCGATCGCTTCTTCATCTTCGATAATCAGTATTTTGCTCATCCGTAAATACCTCCTGTCTTACAGCTGTCCACATACCGCCATTCCACTGCGCAGCCCGCGCGCGGTCAAAGACCGTGGTTTACTCACTTTCCTGCGCATCTGCTTCCGCGGGAACGTATTTCCGCAGTACAAAATAAATGGTTGTTCCGACGCCCTCTTTGCTGGTTGCCCAAACCTTTCCCTCGTGGTCTTCCAGGATCTTCTTGACAATCGACAGCCCGATGCCGCTGCCGCCCACCCGGCTGTTCCGCGAGGCATCTGTCCGGTAGAACCGGTCAAAGATGCGGACGAGGTCGCGCTGTGCGATCCCCTTGCCGTTATCCTCAAATTCCACCTGAATAAAATCGCCGACATCCCGCAGCCGCACATGAATCATCGCCGGCTGCTTATCCATATATTTCACTGCATTGCTGACAACATTATTGACCGCCCGCTTCAGCTGCTCGGCATCCGCGATCATCATGACGTCGTCCGCAACATCATTCTGGTAGACCAGCCCGATATCCTGCGCCTGCAGGTCCACGCGCAGATCTTCAATACAGTCCCCGAAGTAGTCGGAGACATTCAGCCGCGCAAATGTATACGGGATCCGGTTGGTATCCAGCCTGGAATAAATCGTCAGCTCATCGATCAGCTTATCCATATCATTTGCCTTATTATAAATCGTATGGATATAGTGCGCCTGCTTCTCCGGCGTCGTCGCAACGCCTTCAATCAGACCGAGCGCATAGCCCTTGATCGCCGTAATCGGCGTACGCAGATCGTGCGAGATATTGCTGATCAGCTCCTTGCTCTCCTTATCACCTTCCAGTTTTTCCTCCGCGGATTCTTTCAGGCGCAGGCGCATCTCCTCAAAATCCTCACTGAGCTCATTTACCTCCCGGATATTGCTCATGGGATCAATCGTAAAATCCAGATTGCCGTCGCGGATATTGCGGGCAGCCCACTTAAGTTCTGCCAGCGGTGTCGCAATCTGATGATAAATCCACACAGCCGCAATCACACTGGTCAGAATCAGAATCCCGACAAACACAACAATCACTGTAAACCAGATATCACTGCGCAGCATCGGGACCGGATAGACCGGATCGGCATGCTGCAGAAACAGCACAAAAATGATGCCCGTCAGCACCAGCGGAACCAGCACCACCAGACAGAAGGCAATTCGGATTCGGTTGTTCAGGCTCATGCCATTTTCATTACTCATAGCTCAAAGTATAGCATATTCCGCTTTTCGGTGATGTGAAATCTTTCTAAACTCCCCACCGAAAAAAGAGGTTCTTAATCATTGTGTGCGAATTTGTCCAAAGGAGCCTGAAGACTGCTCTGCAGGCTGAAGGGGACGACGACTGAGCACACATGATAAGAACCTCTTACCTCTCAATCTATTAAATTATATTACAGATACTGCTTCAGCACTTCCACCTTATCCAGCTTCTCCCACGGAAGATCGATATCGGTTCTGCCGAAATGACCGTATGCCGCAGTCTGGCGGTAGATCGGACGGCGCAGGTCAAGCATCTTGATGATGCCTGCCGGACGCAGATCGAAGTTTTCGCGGACAATGTCTGTCAGCTTCTCGTCGTCAAGCTTGCCGGTACCGAATGTAAATACCTGTACGGATGTCGGCTGTGCGACACCGATTGCATAAGAGAGCTGAATCTCACACTTGTCAGCCAGACCTGCTGCAACAATGTTCTTTGCGACGTAACGTGCCGCATAAGCTGCAGAGCGGTCAACCTTGGTGCAGTCCTTGCCGGAGAATGCACCGCCGCCGTGGCGCGCATATCCGCCGTAGGTATCTACGATAATCTTGCGGCCGGTCAGACCGGAATCACCGTGCGGTCCGCCGATGACAAAGCGGCCGGTCGGATTGATATAAAACTTCGTATTTCCATCCAGCAGTTCTTTCGGCAGCACCGGGTCCAGAACATATTTCTTGATCTCTTCATGAATCTGATTCTGGCTGACATCCGGGCCGTGCTGTGTGGAAATAACAACCGCATCCAGACGTTTCGGCACGCCGTCAGCATCGTATTCAACCGTAACCTGAGACTTTCCGTCCGGACGCAGATACGGAAGGGTTCCGTTCTTCCGGACTTCTGTCAGACGTCTTGCGAGCTTATGCGCCAGAGAAATCGGATACGGCATCAGCTCTTCTGTCTCATTGCATGCATAACCGAACATCATACCCTGATCGCCGGCACCGATTGCTTCGATGTCCGCATCAGACATTTCGGATTCCTTTGCTTCCAGTGCCTTGTCAACGCCCATTGCGATATCTGTGGACTGTTTGTCAAGCGCAACAATCACTGCGCAGTTTTCTGCGTCGAATCCATATTTTCCGCGGGTATAGCCGATCTCCGTCACCGTATCGCGGACGATCTTCTGGATATCCAGGTTTGCCTTGGTCGTAATCTCACCCATAACGAGTACCAGACCGGTTGTTGTGGATGTCTCGCAGGCAACACGGCTCATCGGATCCTGTTCCATGCAGGCATCGAGTACCGCATCAGAAATCGCGTCACAGATTTTATCCGGATGTCCCTCTGTGACGGACTCGGATGTGAAGAGTAATTTTTCCATATGCTTCATAATCTCCTGTTAGTTATTTAATAAATAAGTATACTGGTTCCTTTATTTAATAAGAGTGCGTCTGCCTGGGCAGAACCGCGGAACGTTTTTTCTTTCCGCTCCGTATGCAAATAAAAAATCCATCTTACTGAACTATAAATAAGACGGATCTTCCAACACCCTCTTATTGTTCGATTGACTCGCTCAGGCTGGCACCTTCCGCAGTGCGGGGTTGCCGTGGCTTCACAGGTCCTCTGTACCTCCACCACTCTGAATAAGAGTTATGATTCAGTTTTGCTTACGGCCCGGCGGACCGCATCTGTTTACCGGCCGAGTCCCATAACATACATACAATAGCGCTTTTCGATCGGTTCGTCAACAAAAAAACAAATCCCGTGGGACACATTTTGGAAATTGTCCCACGGGTTCCTGTGCATAATGATTCATCTGCCGGAAATCCGCTCCCGTCTGACAGCGCATCCGGTACAATTACGGTTCCGGCCTGTTTGTTTCCGGTTCTTCCGGCTTCTCAGCCGACCCGCAGACGGAACTTCATGATCTCACGTTCTTCGCGCACCTGTTCAATCTCCGCACCGAGATTGCGCAGCTTGCCCGCAAAATCCTCATAGCCGCGCTGGATATAAACAATATCATCTACGACGGTAATACCCTCAGCTGCAAGCCCTGCGATGACAAGCGCCGCACCGGCTCTCAGATCAGGCGCGCTGATCCGCGCACCGGTCAGCTGCGAAACGCCGTCAATGATGGCCGTGTTGCCCTCAATCTTGACATTCGCACCCATGCGCATCAGCTCATCCGCATATTTAAAGCGGTTCTCGAAAATACTCTCCGTCACGATGCTGGTGCCATTGGCCAGGGAAAGCACGACACTCATCTGCGGCTGCATATCAGTCGGGAATCCCGGATACGGAAGCGTTTTGACCTGCGTCTTGCCAAGACGCGTCTTTGCACAGACGCGGATTGCATCGTCAAACTCCTCTACTTCGCATCCGATCTCCTGCAGCTTCGCAGTCATCGCCTCAAGATGCTTCGGGATAATCTCCTTGATCAGCACATCACCTTTCGTCGCTGCAGCAGCGAACATGTAGGTGCCGGCCTCGATCATATCCGGAACAATGGTATAGGAGGTTCTGTGCAGTTGCTGCACGCCCCGGATCCGGATCACATCCGTTCCGGCGCCCTTAATATTGGCTCCCATACAGTTCAGGAAGTTTGCCACATCAACAACATGCGGCTCTCTTGCTGCATTTTCGATAATGGTATTTCCCTCTGCCAGCGCCGCTGCCATCATAATATTAATGGTCGCACCCACGGAAACCATATCCATAAAGATATGGGCGCCGCGCAGACGCTCTGCAGACGTTACAATATTGCCATTTTTAATCTCAACGGTTGCGCCAAGTGCCCGGAATCCCTTCAGATGCTGGTCAATCGGTCTGCTGCCGATATTGCAGCCGCCCGGAAGCGGAACTTCTGCACGCTTATACTTTCCAAGCAGTGCGCCGAGCAGGTAATAAGATGCACGAATCTTCTTAATATAGGCGTAATCAACACTCACAGATCCGATCGTTACCCCATTGATGCGGGCTGTGTGACGGTCAATACGCTCTACCGTTGCGCCGATGACGGAAATTGCCTCAAGCAGCACGTTAATATCACTGACGTCCGGAATATTCTCCACTGTGACAGGTTCATCTGTCATAATTGCAGCTGTCAGAATTGCAAGTGCGGCGTTCTTGGCTCCCCCAATTTCCACTTCACCAACGAGAGGATTGCCCCCTTTGATGACATACTTGTCCATTCTCCACCTCGATTATTCTTTTTATCTCCCTGGAATATCAGTCCGCAGCACGATTATTACAGCACTGTAAACCAATACATGGTTATCTTAGCGCATACGCGCGAGTTTGTAAAGAAAAAGAAAACAATGTGAAGATTACTTAACAATTATGGTCTACTGCACAGGCATTTTTCCAAACATCTGCCCACAAAAAAGGGTATAAGTGGGACTGTTGCACTGCACCAAAAAGGCCCGCTGCGGCCATATTGACCACAGCGGACCTGATCTTCCGGATTGTTAAGATCCGTTCTGCCGGACCCGGCGGATTTTTATATGAGATGTTATTCGCCCCGCAATCAGACGATTCCCTGTGCCTCCATCGCATCCAGAACCTTCTTGAATCCGGCAATGTTCGCACCTGCGACATAGTCGCCGTCCATGCCGTATTCCTTCGCTGCTGCATCGATATTTGCAACGATGTTCTCCATGATGCCGCAGAGTTTCTCATCAACCTCTTCAAATGTCCAGGAAAGACGCTCTGCGTTCTGGGACATTTCAAGTGCAGATGTTGCAACGCCGCCTGCGTTTGCAGCTTTCGCCGGTCCGAAGACAACCTTGTTCCCCTGCAGATATTTGGTAGCTTCCAGTGTGCTCGGCATATTCGCGCCCTCGCAGACTGCGATCACACCATTTGCAACGAGTGCCTTTGCATCATCCAGATCCAGCTCGTTCTGGGTTGCGCACGGAAGCGCAATGTCGGCCTTGACAGTCCATACGCCTCTGCCCTCGTGGTATTCAGCATTCGGACGATAGTTCTTGTACTCGGTCAGACGTGCGCGGTTGACTTCCTTGATCTCCTTGAGTGCCTCAAGATCGATGCCTTCCGGATCATATACCCAGCCGTTGGAATCGGAGCAGGTAACCGGCTTCGCACCCATCTGGTATGCTTTCTCAATTGCATAGATTGCAACGTTGCCGGAACCGGAAACGATACAGGTCTTGCCTGCGATATCAATGCCATTGAGTTTCAGAAGTGCGCGTGTGAAATACAGGAGGCCATAGCCTGTCGCCTGTGTTCTTGCGAGAGATCCGCCATAGGAAAGGCCCTTGCCTGTCAGAACGCTCTCATATTTATTGGTCAGACGCTTGTACTGTCCGTACATATATCCGATCTCTCTGCCGCCGACACCGATATCACCTGCCGGTACGTCTGTGTCTGCGCCGACATGACGGAACAGCTCTGTCATGAAGCTCTGGCAGAAACGCATCACTTCCATATCAGATTTGCCCTTCGGATCGAAGTCGGAGCCGCCCTTGCCGCCGCCGATCGGGAGACCTGTCAGGGAGTTTTTGAAGATCTGCTCAAATCCGAGGAACTTCAGAATACCGATATTTACGGACGGATGGAAACGAAGGCCGCCCTTGTACGGTCCGATTGCGCTGTTGAACTGTACGCGGTAACCGCAGTTAACCTGAACCTGGCCGTTATCATCAATCCACGGAACACGGAACTTAATCTGACGCTCCGGCTCTGTAAGACGCTCCAGAAGTGCCATCTTTCTGTATTTTTCCTCATCGCGCTCAATCACCGGGCGGAGAGATTCAAGTACTTCGTCGATGGTCTGGTGAAATTCCGGCTGGCCCGGGTTCTTTTCTTTCACGCGTGCAATTACTTCATCTACATATGACATAATGGTACCTCCTGATATAAAACATTCATACGGCTTGCATTATAGCACCATGCCCCTGCATTCATCAACAAAATTTTTGAATTTTTTTGTATTTTTTGTCAATTGTCGGATTATTCATCTCAAGCGGATATGCGGTCATGCTATATTGATATGATGAATGTGCCTGCTATTTATTCTGCTGTCGTTCCCAATACATTTCTCACTTTCAGGTCAAAGAAGGGAAAACCCTTGAAAATATGCGAAAAATCTTGTAATATTGCTTTTCCGCAGGCCATGTATGTGATATAATCACTCGTGAAGTGTCTGCAGAATGCAGCATTAAATAAATGTATTAAATGAGGTGGAACTATGTCAGAAGAAAACATGACCATGGATGATCTTTCAAAAGCAGTGGACGAATCCTTTGAAACATTCAAGGATGAAGGCGCCGCAAACTGGGAACAGATCAACCAGTACCTTGCAGAAAAGACAGTACTCACTGTCACAGTTGAGGAAGTTGTCAACAAGGGTGTGGTAACACATCTTGAGGGCATCCGCGGATTTATTCCGGCTTCCCATCTGGCACTTACACACGTGGATGATCTGAATACCTATGTCGGAAAAGAGATCCAGGTTCAGGTGCTCGAGGCAGAAGAGGCAAAGAATCGTCTCCTGCTGTCCTGCCGTGCTGTCCTTCGCGCACAGGCAGACGAAGCACGCCGTCAGAAGATCGAGGCAATCGAACCGGGAACCGTCCTGGACGGCAAGGTTGAGAGCCTGCAGCCTTACGGCGCATTTATCGATCTCGGCGACCGTATCTCCGGACTGGTACACGTCTCCCAGATTGCCTTCAAGCGCGTCAACGATCCTGCTGACGTACTGAAAGTCGGCGAAGAAGTTAAGGTTAAAGTCCTTAACGTCAAAGACGGCAAGCTCAGCCTGTCCATCAAGGCGCTCCTGGAGCGTCCGGAAGGCGCTGACAAGCCGCAGCGCGAGCGCCGCGAACGCCGCGATGATGAAGGCGCAATGCCGAAAGACTACAAGCTGCCGAAGAGCGAAGAACTCACCACAAGCTTCGGCGATCTGCTTAAGGGAATCAAGCTCGACTGATTGCCGGCAGATAATAAGATTTGTCATCGAAAATCCCGGGGACTACTTCTGCCCCCGGGGTTTTTATGATTGCTGCAAATCGGAGTTTGTCGGGCTGTTTATTCTTTGTACGCTCCGCAGATGATGATGCGCTCTTTACGCTCCGACGAAAACGCTTCGAGTCAAAAGCCAAGACTCCGTATGCGTGCCGCCGATTCGCGATAAAGCAACGCTTAT
>JAFUCM010000142.1 GCA_017459675.1 Eubacterium sp. | reverse complement strand
TATTTCATACATACATTTTTGTCCGATTATGTAATTTGTCTGATAATTTGAAATTACACCGCACAATTCGCAACGCCGTCTCATAATGTTTTGACGATTGATTTGTCAATACCATCCCGGCTTTTTCGAGGCATTTTTTCATTTTTGGATAAATTCCCAAAAACATCCGTTCGGTTGATAACGTTTATGTTAAGCCCATAATTTTCCGCTTTTTTCGGGGATAAAGTGGATAACTTCGTGTATAAGTCCGTTTTCCGCGTCTTTTCAACCCCCGTTTTTGTGGATAAGTGGATTATGTATCTTGGTCTGTAAATCCGGTAAACTGAACATAAACGCATGGAACCGTCTCCATAATAAACCGGGCTTTGTGCAATTTTTTTATTTTCAAGTTATGTGTACAATTCCGACAATTTTATGTTGTCCGAAGGTGTCTGAAATCTTCAGAGGAGAACGCGTACGGCCGCAGGCCGCCGATTTCCACGCGGC
Organism: Eubacterium sp.; assembly: GCA_017459675.1. Lineage (GTDB taxonomy): Bacteria > Bacillota > Clostridia > Lachnospirales > Lachnospiraceae > CADBRN01. The sequence goes on along the minus strand of JAFUCM010000142.1, from coordinate 2,249 downwards.
TCAGGTAAAATTCACCGCTTTGGAAATCGGCGGCCTGCACCCGGGCACGTGTGATTACGCCTGATATTCTTCCGCCAGTGCTTTGAAGGCCGGCAGGGCGCGGCGGATCATGTCGGTCTGGACGCAGTACGCGATGCGCAGATAGCCCGGTGTGCCAAAGCTGTCGGCCGGGACGAGAAGAAGGTCGTGTGCCTTGGCGCGCTCGCAGAATGCGCCGGCATCCGGCTCCATTGTCTTTACAAACAGGTAGAATGCGCCGTCCGGATAGACGCAGCTGTAGCCGTACTCTGTCAGGGTGTTGTAGAGCAGATCGCGGTTCTCTTTATAAATAGAAAGATCTGATACGAGCCCGGTACATTTTTCGACCATGTGCTGTGCGAGGCTCGGTGCGCAGACATAGCCGAGCGCGCGGCCTGCACCGCAGACTGCCGCGTAGACGTCCGCGCTGTTTTCGATTTCGTCCGGTACGAGAATGTAACCGATGCGCTCACCCGGCAGGGAGAGGGATTTGCTGTAGGAATAGCAGACGATCGTATTCTTGTAATACTTTGTGACGTACGGCACTTCTGTCTCTGCATCGTAGACCAGCTCGCGGTACGGCTCGTCCGTGATCAGGTAAATCGGATGGCCATATTCTGCCGAACGCGCCTCGAGCAGCTTCGCGAGCTTTTCGATGGATTCTGTCTTGAAGACAACACCGGACGGATTGTTCGGTGAATTTACGATAATGGATTTTGTCTTTTCGTTGATTGCTGCCTCGAGATTGTCAAAATCGATCTGGAAGGTGTCAGGATCGGACTGCACTTCGACGAATTTTGCGCCGGTCGTCTCAACGAAAACACGGTACTCCGGGAAGTAAGGGGTAAATGTGATCACTTCGTCTCCCGGTGTGTAAAGCGCGGTCAGACTGATTTTCAGGGATGCAGCCGCGCCGCATGTCATGTAGAAGTTATCCGCCCGGAAGGAAGTGCCGAAGCGTCTGTTCAGATCTTCCGCGATGGCTGCGCGCGTATTTGCGTCACCCTGCGCGGATGTATAACCGTGCAGATAATTGTCATCTTTCGTCTGCAGCAGCTCAATCAGCGCCGCGTTCACTTCTGCAGGTGCAGGTACACTCGGATTGCCCAGGCTGAAATCATAGACATTTTCCGCACCGACTTCTGCGATCCGCTTTTTGCCGTATTCAAACAGTTCGCGGATAACCGAACGGACATTTCCAAGCTGCATCATTTTCTCATTAATCATAGTGTTGCTCCTTACATTTATCACTAAAATTACTTCTGACTTTCCATCATATTATCTTACACCATTTTTCAGATAATTACGACAGCTTTATCATTTTTCAGGCTTCGCCCATAAGAAAAGGCCGCCGTATCAAGCAATGAAATGCTTCATGCAGCAGCCCGTTTCTTACATTTTTTCAATTCCTGTGTACATTGTCAGCAAAAAGCAAACCACCGTTGCCCAAGCCCAGAATTTATGATGCTTCATGTCTGAACCTCCTGTTGTCTTCTGTTTTACTTCTATATATTATATGACAACAATGCTCTCCCGCACAAGAATTTCCGAATCAATATACTGCATCTCCTGCTCCGGCCTGTTCCCGTCGATGAGATAGTCCAGCATGATCTGCATACTCTTCCGGCCCTGTCCGGCCAGATTGCCTGCAATCGTACAGTCAACGACGTTCTGGTCCAGCAGTTTCAGGATTTCCGGGTAATCCTCAAAGGAAACAATACGGATGTCACCTGCTTTTCCTGCTTCCTGAACTGCCTTTCCCACGACATCCACACAGCCGCAAGTGATATAGATCCCGTTCAGATCCGGAATTTCCTCCAGGAGTTTTCTGGTCTGATCGTACGTATACTGACGTTTCTCAAAGCTCTCGACATCCCGTACGATTCTGATCTCCGGATAATGCTTCTGCATAAATGCGGCAAATTCACGTTTTCTGGTATCCACATGATAATTACAGTTTTCACTGCTGATCGCACTGGTAATAACGGCCACATTTCCGCTTCCGCCTGTCAGAAGTCCCATCATTCTTCCGGCGATACAGGCACCGCGCACGCCGTCCTGGCCGACATAGCACATACGCCTGCTCTCCTGAATATCACTGTTTACAGTTATGACAGGAATCCCCCTTTCCACAATTTTATCAATCGCACGCAAAACCGTCCTGTCGTAATTCGGAAACAGAATGATACCATCACAGGATTTCTCTGCCGCCTGTTCGATCAGTGCTGTCT
>JAFUCM010000141.1 GCA_017459675.1 Eubacterium sp. | reverse complement strand
TATCTCCATCTCCGGTCTCTCAAACGTAAGACAGAAGGAGACAGAGAACCGTCCCCTGTCTCCAACAGAAAGGCATACATACATGAACCGAAAAAGCATTGACATGACGCACGGCTCGCTGGCGGACAAGCTGGTGATTTTCTGTTTGCCGCTGATTGCCGCAAATATCCTGCAGCTGCTGTTTAATGCAGCGGATGTTATTGTTGTCGGCCGGTTTGCGGGCAGCAATTCTCTGGCGGCAGTCGGCAGCACGACCAGCGCGATTTTTCTGCTGATCAATGTGCTGATGGGACTTTCTGTCGGCGTTAATGTTATGATTGCCCGGTTTCTGGGCATTACCGGCGAGGAGGAGAAGATTTCCCGCACGCTTCATACGGCTGTATCCGTCAGTCTGATCGGCGGTGTCGGCGTCGGCCTGCTCGGCATTGTGATTGCAGGACCGCTTCTGAGTCTGATGTCCGTACCGGAGGAGATTTTCCCGCTGTCGCTGCTATATATGCGGATTTATTTCGCGGGAACTGCATTTAACATGCTTTACAACTATGGCGCAGCTGCGCTGCGCGCCCGCGGCGATACACAGAGACCGCTGATTTACCTGACGATCAGCGGTGTGCTGAATGTCATTCTGAATCTGTTCTTTGTCATTGTATTGAAGATTGACGTCGCCGGCGTTGCGCTTGCGACCATTATCAGCCAGGGTGTGAGCGCTGTTCTGGTGCTGATCTATCTGGCAAGATCCGATGATGAACTGCATTTTTCACCGCGAAAACTCTGCATTGACGGCAGACTGCTGGTGAATATGATGAAAATCGGCGTGCCGGCGGGCCTGCAGATGTGCCTCTTCAGCGTTGCAAATATGACGGTACAGGGTGCGATCAATAAGTATGGCGCCATCACAATGGCCGGCTCGAGTGCCGCGACCAGTATTGAGTCCTTCATGTATTCGGCGATGTCGGCGCTGCACCAGGGATGCCAGACATTTACCAGTCAGAATGCAGGCGCGGGCAAATATGACCGCGTGGACCGCGTCATCAAGATCTGTCTCGGCTATGCATTGATCGTAGGCGCAGTGCTTGCGACGATCATGGACGTTTTCCGCTATCCGCTGCTGCATATTTATAACACAGATCCGGCCGTGATCGAAGCGGGTGTGATCCGCCTGGTTGTCATGGTAACGCCGTATTTCATCTACGGCATGGCAGATGTATTTGTCGGCGCGATCCGCGGCTGCGGCCACGCGCTTTCACCGGTTATCGCGACGCTGATCTGCAACTGCCTGTTCCGTATCCTCTGGACAACCTGGCTGGATACGAGCAAGTACGGGGTCGAGTGGATCTATTATTCCTTCCCGGTGACCTGGCTGATGTTGCTGATCGTCGTGTTTTTCATCTGGCGGCGTGTGCGCAGGCAGGTGGCGCTGCAGCAGATCTGAGCGGGGAGCGCAATTCCTTTGGGCACTGAGTTGCGTCTCCGGCAGTTCAGAGGAAGACGCACTTCGTGCGTTGCACAGCTCACGAATGAAAAGATTTATAAGTAAATAGAGATGAATACAATACAGGGAGTTTTGTTTTCAGGAGCGAAACTCCCTGTTTATTTTTGCGTGTTACGAGTGTTTATGTATCATTCTGGATGTAAATCATACATCGCGATTCACTGGTTGACGTAAAATTCAAACGATGAAAATGTATAGTTATCCATTAAATTATGTCGCCTGTAAACAAAAAACAGAATTCAAGATAACAATTGAAACCCTAGAAAATAGGGTGTATAATGGATGAGGAGATAAAAATGATCAGAACTTTTATCGAAGTGCCTCTTTTTACGAAGCGTTGGAGAGAAATTGGACTAAATGATGATGAACTGCTTGCGCTTCAGATCATGTTGCTCAAGGACCCTGAATCTGGTCCCGTAATGGAAGGAACCGGAGGAATCAGAAAAGTCAGATTTCCGGTTTCAAACCGCGGGAAAAGCCATAGTGTACGTGTATGTTATACAGATTTTGCAGAGTATGAAGTTACCTATTTGATAACAGCATTTGAGAAGAAAGATCAGGAAAATCTTACAGACGCTGAGAAAAGAGTACTAAAGAGACTGGTTAAGTCGTTAAAGGATGAAGCATCAAAGCGGAGGTAATCCTATGAGTTCGATGTTTGAAGATCTTTGCGAAGGACTGCAGCAGGCGATTGAATACGAGAGGGGAAATGTTGACGCAAGGGTGAGGACTTTCATAATTTCTCCTGTTAAAAGATATAAAAATGATGAAATTCGTGAGCTGAGAATTTCTTCCGGTATGACACAATCTGTATTTGCTGATTTCATGGGCGTTTCAAAAAAAACAGTCGAAGCCTGGGAATGTGGGAGAACACATCCAACCGGCGCTGCCTGCAGATTGCTGCAGATATTGGCTAAGCAGGGAAAGGAAGGCTTACCATTTGTAACAATGCAATAAAAACGAGCTTCGGGAAAAACCGAAGATCACGATTCACTTCAGCATCAGAAACGCGCACAGATTCCCGCGTTTTCCGCCGGAGGCGCGATGTGAGAAGAACCGCTCTGATTCGCAGCAGGTACAGTGTCCGCTGTCGGAAATCTGACCGGCGGGGATGCCTGCGCGCTCCATAAGCAGGCGGTTCATCCGCGGCAGGTCCAGCTGATAGTGTTCAGGCCTGCCCGGCCGCAGAAAATAGGCTGTCTCTTCTTTCGAAAATGAATCCCTGATTTTACCGGCAACATATTCATCCACTTCGTAACAGTTCCCGCAAATACAAGGGCCGATGCCGGCGAGGAGATCCTCCGGCCGGGTGCCGAATTCATCCTGCATTCTCTGAATGGTCACCTCTGCCATGCGGTTCACAGTGCCGCGCCATCCGGAATGGGAGAGTGCAATCGCCTTGTTTACAGGATCCAGAAAATACAGCGGCACGCAGTCTGCAAAAAATGCCACCAGCATGACGCCGGGTTCATTGGTCAAAAGACCGTCTATGTCAGTCCACGGGAGCGGCTTTGTCACGCCGCATCCCATCACATCTCTTCCGACGCGCAGCAGATTGGTCGTGTGTGTCTGCTGTGTCAGCACCATCTGCGAGACAGAAACGGACAGTGCCGCTGCCATCCGGCGGTAGTTTTCGGCGATGTTCTCAGGTGAATCGTTCACAGTCCCCCTGAAATTTAAAGAGGAACAATAACCGCTGCTGACGCCGCCTTCCCGGGTGGAAAAGGCGTTGACGGTCAGACCGGTCCGGTCAAATGCGTCAAAAGAAAGATAAGGGACGCCGTGGTGTGTATGTTCAGTCATCTGTTTGGACATGTTGTGTACCTCTTTTCCGGATCAGAATGTGATTTACAGCTGGAGCAGTGTCCCTGCGTTTTCCCGCAGGAATGCTGCGAATTTTTTTGCCACCGGCAGCGGTTTTTCCGGAAGGCAGAGGCCGAGGGTACGCGTCATCGGCGGGTCGAGTTCCAGAAGGTCAATGTTTTCCGGGATCGTCTCGGCACGGAGGCTGAGTTCCGGGATCAGAGCGATTCCAAGATCCCGTGCGGCCATACGCAGCTGCGGCAGACTGTCAGCGGCCATGACTTTTGTGACATCTGGTGCTTCATTAAGCGGACGGACCCCTGCCGTAAACAGGTCGAGCGGATTTAGGATGATTGGATATTCCGTCAGCTCTTCAATCGAGATGGACTGCCGGCTGCCCAATCCGTAGGATGCAGGTGCGACGGCGTAAATCTGATCTTCGAGAACCGGGTACCAGTGTTTTCCGGTTTTTCTTTCGCTCTCTACCAGCAGGACATGAAGTTTTCCGGCTTCCAGGGACTTTGGCAGTTCATCCGCGCCCACGATGATTTCGAACACAACATCCGGATATAATTTGCGGAATGCCGAAATGATTCCCGGCATGAGAGTGGTGCTGATGCTGGAGTATGTACCGACACGAAGCGGTGTCCGCTTGCCGGCCGCAATTTTTCCGGCTTCCTGCGCCAGCTCTGTAAGAGCCTGTTCCGCCGCTGTGACATACGGCATGATGGCGCTGCCTTCAGCGGTCAGTGTTACACCCCGGTTGGACCGGCTGAATACGGGAAATCCGAGTTCATTTTCAATTGTATTCATAATTTGCGTAACGGCTGACTGTGTGCAGTTAAGCTGTTCGGCCGATGCATTGAGACTGCCTGATGCAGCGACGGTGAGGAGCGTCTGGAGTTTGCGGTGATCCATAGTGATACCTCTGAAGTATGTGAAATCCGGCTGGATTTTGGGCTGCCGATCCGACATTTAAGAATCTGGCTGTTTGTTTAAGGACAACATTGACTATTATAAAGAATAATAACCTGATTCTATTATAAGCATTTCTTATATCGTGTACAGATAAACTTGTTACAGAAATCGATCCAAATGTGATAATTTCTTATTTGGATAATTTGGTCAGGCAGTATCCGGAGGATTATATTATGTTTCTGATCGCGCAGGTAATCGGATGGATCGGCACCGTGGTCAACACGGCGGCTTTTCAGATTAAAAACACAAAAGGCATGATTCTGATGCAGGCACTTGCAGGTGTCATATTCGGAACACATTATCTGCTGCTGGGTGCCGTGACAGCCGGACTGATCCAGTTTATTTTCACAATTAATATTCTGCTTCTCAGTGCAAATACAGATGACTGGAAAAGCTGGAAGGGATGGAAATGGGTCATTTCCGGAATTGTCGTTGTGATTTCGGCAGTTACATGGAGTGGAATTCTTAGTATCATTCCATGTGCGTGCTCGATCATTGCGACCATTACAAACTGGTCCCGTAACGGACGCACGATCCGGATGTACCGGCTGCTTGTCCTGAGTCCGCTGTGGATCTTCTATGATATCCTGGTACATTCCTATCCGGGTATCGTGCTGGAACTGATTGCGATGGGATCTGTAATTGTTTCCTTTGTACGCTATGGCGTGAGAGAATTGAGTGAAGCATAGATTAGAAAACGGTTTCAGTAATTAGACAGTCTTATAGCATGTCCAGAATGACTTTCTTCCTGAATGCCCGATTGTATACTACACTTTGTTTATACAAGTAAGACACACGGATCAAACATGATCCGGTCAGGGAGAAAGGAGAAAACCGATATGACAAAGGTTCCGGCTATTATCATCGTAAGCGCAGTATCCTGCTTTGTTCTGATTTCAAATTTTGTTCAGTATTTTATCTGAGAAAGAGACACAGAAGAGCAGGGCTTCTCATAAAAGGTCAGGAGGAATAATCGGACATGAATAAGATACCATATGTTATTTTTGCAGTTGCATTTGCCGCGACAATTGCAGTTATGAATGGAATCGGAATGCTTGCATAACGGATTCCAAAAACATAAATAACTAAAACTCATTCACAAGGAGAAGCCGCCGCATCGTTCCTGATGCGGCGGCTTCCGTGTTTGAAAGGGGGTTTTACTGCTGCTGTTTCTTTGCTTTCGCATTTCTGCGGAACATGATCAGCAGCGTGAGCAGGAGCAGATATGGTCCGACGAAATAGGTTGCATTAGGCGGTGTCTGTGTCGCGATGACACCGAACTGCAGCAGCAGTCCAAATCCGATGATAAAGAGATCTGCAATCAGAAGAATTATCATTGTTACGGGTTTCATATCGTGCTCCTTTCTATTCTCTGAGCTTTTGCTGAGGATTCAGTAATTCCATAAGCTGACCGTTCGGAGACCACCGGTACTTGCAGAGGAAGGCGCAGCCTTGCGATGCTTAGTACCGCTGTGAGTCGGAGCGAGCGCAAGCGTGTCAGCGATGGAATACTAAATCCGAAATAATTCTGTTATCAGTCAGCAGCTTTCTCTCCGAAAACCTTCGAGAACAGCTTATCAATCATATCCTGGTGTGCCATCGGCTCGCCGTTGTCCGGTGCATTTGCGATTTCCGGTTCATATTCATATTCGCCGTTGACTTTGCGCGGCCGCTTCAGGATGTATTTCAGGAATCCCAGGAGGATTGCGAAGCACATGAACGTCAGTGGAATACCGCAGAAGGATTTGATTGTCTTAACACCGTTGATACCGCCGAGGACAACGAAGACCATTGCGATGACTGCGAATACGATGCCCCAGAACAGCTTCAGCCATACCGGCGGCTCATGGGTGTCATCGGAACCTTCCATGGACATACCTGCAAGGGTAACTGCCATGGAGTCACACTGGGTAACCAGCGAAATCGTGATGATGATCAGCATTACGATCTTCGCAATCTTCGAGATCGGCAATATGTTGAACATTGCAAGGGTCAGTGCCTCTGCGCCCTCATTGATGTAGATGCTGTAGAAGTCAACGCCCTGGAAGAACTGTCCGTGAAGGATTGTTCCGCCAAATACTGCGAACCATACGATACCGAACAGTGCCGGGAACAGCCACTCAACGAGGACGAACTCGCGGAGGGTGCGGCCATAACCGACGCGGACCATGAAGAGGCCGAGCAGCGGAGCGTATGCCATCCAGTCAACCCACCAGTACATATCCCAGTTCTGTGCCCATCTGCCGGCATCCGCGAACGGAGCGGTATAGAGGCTTGCGCTGAAGAACTGATCCAGATAAGCACCGAGGCTGTGTGTGAACAGGTTGCAGATGTAACCGGTCGGTCCTGCCAGGAATACGAAGATCAGCAGGATGAAGAAAAATCTTGTGTTCAGGTTGGAAAGCAGTGTAATACCGTTTCGCAGACCGGAAATCGCCGACAGGTTGTAGCAGATGAACATTGCGATGATAATGCCGATGTAGATCATCTTAGAAGGCTCGATGCCTGCAAATGCCTTGATTCCTGCGGAAAGCTGCATTGCGCCGTATCCAAGACCGCCTGCGACAGCACCTGTCAGTGCGAAAGCAGACCATGCGTCAAATGCAGTTGCCCATTTGCTGTTTTCAGCGCCTTCGCCGAACAGCGGGATCAGGCAGGAGCTTGCCTTGAACGGAGCTTTCTTGTTCAGGATTACGTAGGAGAGGATAACACCCATGACGACGCAGGTTGCGTAAGGTGTGAAGCCCCACTGCAGGAAGCAGTGTACCATGGACCAGACGACGGATCCGTTGCTGCCTGCGATCAGTCCTGTGGACGGATCCGGCTCCATTGCGAACAGAAGCGGCTCAGCAGCGCCCCAGAAAACGACGCCGGCGCCGATACCGGTACAGAGTGAAATGCCAAACCACTGTGTGTAGTTGAATTTCGGCTTTGCGTTTGGGCCGCCGAGTCTGATTTTTCCAAGCGGTGTGACGAGGAAAATAACGCAGATGACAACCATGAACAGGCAGACAAGGGAGACAAACCAGCCCAGACCCCACATCAGGTTGTTCATGACCAGATTGTTCAGGACATCGTAAAATGCTTCAGCATTGACAACGATCGCGATCAGCATCGCCACGAAGAGGACGATTGTGACCGACATGACTGGCCATCTGACTTTTCCCTTTTTTGGTGTTTCCATAAGAGTTCCATTCCTTTCTTAATTTACAGGTCTCAATAAGTGATTCAATGATTGAGAAGACAACAGGCTGCTGAAAACGTCATTCTTCCAGAATGAGCCTCCGGCGGGTCGCAGAGCTGCGCAAAGGAAGACGCACAGGTGCGTCGCGCAGCTCGCGCGCGATCGGAGATCGCGATTACTAATTCGTGAAACTTGAAGACAGTTTCGTGATCTGATAATATGAAGACAAATTTACAGGTTCCTTCTAAAATTTATTTAATTTATGATTTGTTTATATTTTAGTGGGAAAATGAGGCAGAAATAAGACAATAGCGTGCAAAATCTCAGGTGGAATTTGCAAAATCTCATGTTTTGCGGCGCCAAACAGGGACAAATGTGACAGAACGCAGTACGATGTTTTATGGGAAAAGATACTCTGCTTCTATACAAGATACGCGAAAAATGGCAGAAGCAGAAACTGAATGATACGCTGTATTTCGCGAAAATTGCGGTCCGGAGAGTGGTACATGGATCCATATACGATTCTGATTTGTGATGACAAAGAAGCTGTTCATGAGAGTCTCGGCTACTTTCTGAACAAAGAGGGCATGCAGGTGATCTCCGCTTATGACGGAGAGAGTGTCTTGCTCAAGTTTTCTGCGCACAAAATTGATTTAATTGTGCTGGATGTTATGCTGCCGGGCATGGACGGCACGGAGGTATGCAGGATTATCCGGCGCGAAAGCGATGTCCCGATCATCTTTCTCTCGGCAAAGGGAGAGGAGATGGACCGGATTAAGGGTCTCGAGATCGGCGGAGACGACTATGTGACAAAACCGTTTTCACCGCGGGAAATCGCGCTGCGCATTAAGATCCTGCTCAACCGGAGAAGCCGGGACACCGGAAGCAGGACAGATGAAGCTGCCGGAAACGCGTCCGGCAGTACGTCCGGCGAACGCAGCCGGCTGGAAGAAGGGGCTTTTCCGGCAGGGACTGCAGCTGACAATGAAATTCTGCAGTATCAAGAACTGCGGCTGAATCAGGCAACGATGCAGGTGTTTGTCGGAGAGGAACAGATCGAGATGACGGCCCGGGAGGTCAGTCTTCTTTCTTATTTAATGAACAATCCGAACCGTGTGCTGAACCGCGAGCAGATTCTGAATGCGGTCTGGGGTTTTGATTATTACGGAGAGACACGAGCCGTGGATGCAGTCGTTAAGCGGATCCGCAAGAAACTGCCGAAGGAGAACGTGCATTTTCAGATTCAGTCCATCTACGGTGTCGGATACCGGCTGGGAGATATGACATCATGAAACTGACCAGAACAGAATTGATTATTCAGATTGTCCTGAGCCATTTTCTGGTGCTGTTTGTCGGATTGTTTTCAATTTATTATATCGAGTGCCGGATCAATGTGCGGTCCCGCCTGATGGCGGAGACAGCCGCGGAAGATCTGGGAAATCTGCCGGCTGAGAAGTGGTCTGATCTGCAGAAGCATCATGGGCAGAATGTGCCCGGATTGCTGGAAGAACCGGATCAGTATCTGACGTACAGTGTTTTTTACCGGCGGGCAGCCGCAGGCAGCAGTGAACCGGTCCGCCGGTATTATGAACAGAAAGATCTTTATGTGGATCGTTTCCTGGGCGAATATCAAAGCTATTTTGTCCGCCAGAAATCGTTTTATGCGGTGCAGGGTGCGGCATGGCCGCTGGAACTTGTCAGCATCGCGGGGCAGCCCGTTGAGCGGGACGGCCGCTTTGGCGGATTTGTATATGTTGCCCGGTCACTGGATTATGCGCCGCTGTTTCTGATTGTGTATGCTCTGGCGGCGACAGCGGTATTTTACCTGATTGTTCTGTATCTGATCAGCCAGAAGCGCAGCCGGGACCGCGTCGAGCAGATTTATCATCAGTACATTGCAAATATCAGTCACGAGCTGAAGACCCCGATTGCGTCGATTCAGGCGATCACAGAGATCCTTACAGACGGCGGCGAGCTTGATGAAGGTTCCCGCAGCATGTATTATGGGATTATTTCGCGGGAATCGCGGCTGCTCGAACACGCGGTGCTGCAGATTATCGAGCTCTCAAAGCTGCAGGATAACCGGAAGGGATTTGAGAAGAAATATGTGCCGGTGCGGGAAGTGATGGATCCGATCCGGGACCGTTTTGCTGATCGGTGTGAAGAAATCGGCGTTTCCTTCTGGATCGACGAGAGCGTGTATGCACTGCCTGAATTGCACACGGATCCGTAACGGCTGATCCAGCTTCTGACGATTCTGCTGGAAAATGCCTATAAATTTGTGCCGGAAGATGAAGGTCAAATTTTTATTGACGCGACCACAAAGTACGGGCAGGCGACGCTGCGCGTGAATGATAACGGGCGCGGCATTTCTGAGAAAGATTTTCCGCATATTTTTGAACGGTTCTACAAGACATCTGTGGATAACCCGAAGGGAACCGGACTGGGACTTGCAATCGCACAGGAGATTGTAAACGGTTTGGATGAGACGATCTGGGTACAGAGTAAAGAGGGCGAAGGCACCATTTTCTTTGTGACAGTTCGGACGGCAACCTGACTTCGGTTTGACGAGGTGATAAGTTATGGGTTACAGAGAAGCATTAAAAATCATATCACAGTGCGGAATCGGTGCAGTTGTTCTGGGCGCGGACGGCATTATTCAGGCGTTTAATGAACAGGCGATACGCCTGCTGCACGGGGAAGAACATGATTATCTGATCGGACACCGGCTCGAGGAAATTGCACCGGAGCTTTTGGAACCGGATCTCCGTCGTTATGCATGTACTGCATTTAATGAGTACCTGATTCGGACGGATGCGCCGGAAATCGCAGATCTTCCGGACGGCATGACACTGGTAACCTTCCGGGATGCGACGGCAGAGGTACACCGCGACCGCTATGAGCATGCGCTGGAGCAGATCAGTGACTCTGTTATCATGTGTGATGAACAAACACGCATTGTATTTCTGAACAATGCTGCCATCCGGATGGATGACCTGGTTCCGAAGGATGTCATAGGCGAGCGGATTGAGAATGTCTATGAGGCGCTGGACGGCCGCGGCCTGATTATCCCGCGCAGCATCGAGGAACGGCAGGTCTACCGCGACCGGCGACAGTACTATACGACACGGTACAACAAGAATGTCGATATTACGGCAAATACGTTTCCGGTTGTACAGAACGGGCAGGTACTGGGCGGCTACAGTATCATGAAAGACTGGAGTACCGTTGACAATTTAAATAAGAAAATTGTCGAACTCCAGGAAAAGCTGCTGCAGCAGTCGCACTCGGGAAAGCCAATGAAGAAAAGTGCATTGGCGGCGCGCTATCATTTTGAAGATATTCTGCATGTCAGCAGGAAAATGGAAGACCTCCTGCTGCGCTGCAGACAGGCGGCGCGGTCGGACTCATCTGTCATGATTTACGGAGAGACAGGAACGGGAAAAGAGCTGCTTGCGCAGAGTATTCACAATGCCAGCCGGCGGGCCGAAGGTCCGTTTCTGGCGATCAACTGCGCAGCCATTCCGGAAAACCTGCTGGAAGGATTGCTGTTCGGAACAGAAAAGGGTGCCTTTACCGGCGCGGAGAGCAGACCCGGATTGTTTGAACAGGCAAGCGGCGGCACTCTGCTGTTGGATGAGTTGAATTCCATGAACATGAATTTGCAGGCAAAGCTGCTGCGCGTGCTGCAGGACGGCAGAGTCCGCAGAGTCGGCAGTTCAGCGGAAATCCAGGTTGATGTGCGCGTGATTTCCAATCTGAATATACCGCCGCAGGAGGCGATTGATAAGAAGCTGCTGCGGCAGGATCTGTATTACCGGCTTGGCGTCGTGAGTGTGATTGTGCCGCCGCTGCGGGAGCGCCGGGAGGACATTCCGCTGCTCGCGAAGCAGTTTATCATGACCTGCAATGCGAAGATTTCCCGTAATGTGCGGGATCTGGATCTGGATACACTAAAGCTGTTCAATTCCTATGAATGGCCGGGCAATGTGCGTGAGCTGGAGCATGTAATTGAGCATGCGATCAATGTTCTGCCGGATGAGGAGGCTTTGATCACGCCGGACTATATTCCGCAGTATCTGAAGAAAGAAATGTCGGCAGCCGTTGAATTCAAGCCGCAGGCGGATGTGCCGCGCCGGATTCCGGAAGTGGGTGATTCGCTGCATACGACGATGGAAGATGTGGAGCGTATGGCGATTATTAAGGTTTTGCAGGAGAACGGCGGAAATGTGTCAGCGTCGGCAAGAGCGATGAAGATGAGCCGGCAGAGTCTGCAGTACAGGCTGCGGAAGTATCATATTAAGGTTGGAGAGCTGTAGGCTTTTGAGGGGCGGTGTGTGGCAGATATTTGTCTCCCTGCTCAGGTGGAATTCGCATTGAGACAAATATCTGCCACACACCGCCCCGCGAAGGTGGGATTCGAAATTCGCGGTTGACTTGAAGTGGATTCTCTGCTAGGCTGAATACAGTATCAGGGAGTAGCTGACGCATGAAGCGCAATATATTTCGTCAGTACGGGACAGGATCCCCGGAATATATTATAAGCAGCGAGACTTTTACTATGACTTTTTTGTTGTGGTAGAGGTCTTTTTTCATGTTTTGGAAGGGAGCTGAAGGATGATTTTACTGGATGTGCTTATTTTGGTGGTCGGATTTGTGGCACTGGTGAAGGGCGCGGACTGGTTCGTAGACGGCAGTGCGGCGCTGGCGAAGAATTTCCGGGTGCCGGGGCTGATTATCGGACTGACGGTCGTGGCGCTTGGTACGAGCGCGCCGGAGCTGGCGGTCAGTACGACGGCGGCGATCCAGGGATCGAATGAGATCGCCCTGAGTAATGTAGTGGGGTCGAATATTTTCAACCTGCTCTGTGTGCTCGGATTCTGTGCGGTAATCCATCCGGTTCCGGTTGATAAGATCGTTCTGAAACGCGATTTTCCGATCTCAATTGTGGCAGCGGTTTTCGTCCTTGCAGCAGCCGTAATGACTGCGATCCGGACGAATGGATTTGCGGACATCCGGATGGATGCGGATGCCGGTATGATCAGCCGGTGGGCCGGCGTGGTCCTCTTTGTCTGTTTTATAGCGTATCTGGTATATCTGGTTCAGAATGCGCGGAAGTATCCGGAACCGGAAGAAGAAGGCGAAAACAAACCGATCTGGAAATGTTTGCTCCTGATTGTGATCGGTCTTGTTTTGATTGTTGGCGGCGGTCAGGCGGTTGTATACAGTGCAAAAGAGATCGCCAGGGCAGCGGGTATGACAGAGACGCTGATCGGGCTGACGATTGTGGCAGTCGGCACTTCCCTGCCGGAACTGGTCACATCGATCACAGCTGCAAAGAAGGGCGAGACAGGTCTTGCTGTCGGCAATGCGATCGGTTCGAACATTTTTAATCTGATGCTGATCCTTGGTCTTTCGACGATGATTCATCCGATTGTCGTAAACTGGGCGTCTGTTTTTGACCTGGGCATTCTGATCGCAGTCAGTCTAATCACAATCCTTTTCTCAATCAGCAAATTCCGCATTACCCGGCGCGAGGGGATTATTATGATTGCCCTTTACGTTGCGGACGTTGTATTTGCAATTGTGCGTTAAAGAGTAAATCGCGATCTCTGATCGCGCGCGAGCTGCCGGAGGCTCATTCTTCAACGCGGGCTTTAAACCCATGTTGAAGACGAATTTGTTTTTCGCATTCCTCTCATGACTGAAGTCACGAGTATCCAGCGTTGAAGAATGAATGCGCAGGTGCAAAATGACAATGCAACAGTGCAAACAAATAATGCAGCAGTGCAAAAATGCATTGCATAGATGCAAAGCGGATTTGCGGGTGCAAAATAATTGTGCGGGTGCATGCAAAATTTCCAGGCATGCATCCGCGCTTTGCTTTCCGGAATAATAAGACCGACAGAACGGAATGAAAGCGGAAAAATGTATAAAGAGTGACTGAAATTCAGCGTAAACACAGCGTTTTCCGGGTTTTGAAAAACGAGAAGATATAACAATCTATTTGTATAAGTGTTGGAACGGGTTTCTGTATGAAAAACAGATGGTTATTAAGAAAATCGAAAGAGGTTCGTGAAAATAGACAAAAAATGTTTTTATATTTTATAATAATTTAACAAAATACAAGACGAACTCCCTGAAAAGAACGAATTGAAAAGATTTTGGCACGGCACTTGCATGATATAAAGCAACACACACGTGTTTCTATGCATAGACGTCCGTAAACATTTGTTTTGTGAAATTGAAAGGGAGAAGAGAATGGGTTTTAGTGATTTTATTTTCAATCTCGACAACTTACTGTGGGCGACCCCGCTGATCGCACTGACCTTTGGTCTCGCAGTTGTCTATTGTATCGCTATCAAATTCGGCAACATTACCAAAGCTAAACTGCAGTGGAAACTGCTGACAAAGGGTGAAGGCTCCGAGACAGGCCTCTCCGCATTCCAGACATTCAGTACAGTCGCAGCTTACCGAGTTGCAATCGGTAACGTCGGCGGTGTCATGGTCGCAATCATGTACGGCGGCCCGGGCGCAATCTTCTGGATGATCATCACCGCGCTTGTAACATCTGCAATCGCATATGCCGAGAACTCACTCGGTCAGATCTACAAAGTAAAGATGGACGGACAGTATCGAGGCGGCCCGTACTTCTACATGGAAAAAGGTCTTCCGAAGGGACTCGGCAAGATCATGGCAGTCATCTTCGCACTGTTCTGCACAATCGGTGTTCCGTTCCTCGTAACAGGACCGTCTGCAAACAACATCGCACAGGCATTCGAGCTCAGCCTCGGTGTTCCGAAATGGATTGTCGGTGCAGTCATCGCAGTTCTGCTGTTCCTGGTTATTTCCGGTGGTGTCCGAAGAATCGCTGATTTCTCAACCATCATCGTTCCGTTCATGACAATCGGCTACCTGATCATCACGATCGTTGTTCTGGTAACACATGCATCCAACATTCCGAACGCACTTGGACAGATTTTCGGAAGTGCATTCAACACCCATGCAGTCTTCGGCGGCGCAATGGGCGGTGCGTTCTCATACGGCGTAAAGCGTGCAGTTAACTCTTCCGGTTCCGGTTTCGGTGAAACTCCGCCTGCAGCAGCTGCAGCTGAGACAGAGCATCCGGCAACACAGGGTCTTGTTAATGCTTTCTCCGTTTACATCGACGTTGCAGTCTGCGCTTGCTCCGGTATCATGGCAGTTGTATCCGGCTGCTTCAACGTTCTGGCACAGGACGGTGCAACCTGGATCTATACCAGTGCTGACCCGGTTGTTCAGGGACTGCAGGAAAGCCAGACAGCAAACGTTATCTGGGTACAGCAGGCAGCAAACTCTGCTATCCCGAAAGTCGGCGGTATCTTCATCGCAATTGCAATCACGCTGTTTGCATACTCGACATGTATCGCATATTACTATGAGGGTGAGTCAGGACTTGCTTACCTGATGCGTAATGCCAGCCACAAGACCCGTATGATTATTATCTGGGGAATCCGTATCGTTATGCCGATCTTCTTCTTCATCTGGACTCTGGTTACAGCAGGTACTGCATGGGCAATCTCTGAGGTTATGTTCGCCCTCATGGCATGGTTCAACCTGATCTCTCTGATCTTCCTGCTGCCGAATGTTAAGAAGGTTTATGATGACTACATGAATCAGCTGAAGGCAGGCGTCGAGAAACCTTACTTCGATCCGGATAAAGTCGGTGTTAAGAACGTTGACATCTGGAAAGAGATCAACGCTGAGCGAATCAAAGCCGGCAAATAAGAAAACGAAATAATTCCATTCATATCATATGAATGTGTGAATTATGCATAGAAGCAGCACCCCGTCCGCGGTATGGTATACAGACTGTACCGCGGACACCCAAAAAGTGAATATTGAAAATAATATGATTTACCGGCTGAAAGTACGATTTCCGAAAAGGTCGCTGCGCAGCTCGCGCGATCTGATATCGCAATGGAATTGTATTTTGACGATGGAGTCATATAACATATAATAAAAACGACGGTAAAAACCGAAACGATGTGAAAGCAGTATTAAAGGAGGAGACCATGAACACATTATTACAGCAGCAGGACAGAAAGTTCAAACTCGGCATGCACAGCTACACCCTTCATCTTTCGGGATTCGGCGAGAGCTGGGGATTCCAGGAGTACGGCGAGCATCATGCATTTGAGCAGGTAAAGAATTTCTTCGATCTCGTTGATATCGCAGTAGAAGTCGGTCTGGATGTTCTGCATATCACACTGGTTGACATTCAGAATGATACATCTGATGAAAATCTCGCAAAGTGCCGCAAATATGCAGAAGAAAAAGGAATCGGCCTGGAGCTGAACATCTCCTTCAATGCACCGTCTGATCCGCGTGTAAACTGCACCATCGAGGAATCTCTCGAGATCGCACACAAGCTGGGCTGCACACTGGTTAAATACAGCACAGACGTTGAGCATCCGGACAAGCGTTCCCATTCCTGCCTGTGCAGTTCTGTTATGGTACAGCTGGCTAAGATCGCTGATGATTTCAAACGCAACATTCCGACCATCGAAAAATATGGTCTGCAGATTTCGATCGAGAACCACTGCGATCTGTTCGCAGATGAGGTTATCTGGCTTGTGAAAGAAATTGCGCATCCGCAGGTTGGTGCATGCTGCGATACCATCAACCCGATCATGCTGATGGAAGGTATCGAGGAGTGCTGCCGCAAGATGGCGCCGTACATGAACTGCACACATTTCTGCGACAACCGCGTATTTGCAGATCCGGACGGAACACATTCACTCGGAACCGCAATCGGCCAGGGTGATGTGGACTGCGAGAAGATTATGCAGATCTTCCGCGAAGAGTGCCCGCCGCAGCTCGATACCATCGACCTTGAGATCGAGCTTCCGCTCTCCGGTTACACCATCGAAGAGGGACGTGAAGTTGAGATGAAGGCGCTGAAAGAGTCTGTTGAGTACATGTACAAAGTGCTTCATATCGGCTACAACGCTGCAAAGATCTACGGCGAATAATTTAACGCAGCGGAACCTTCCTATGCCTGAGGCGCGTGAAGCGTCAGGCGGTGGCTTCGTTTGAAACGGACTGTTATAGATCCGACATTGTTATACCCCCTATAAAACCAGAAACGGCAGAACCGGAAATACCGGTCCTGCCGTTTTCTTGTGGGTGCGCCCGACAGCCGTTCTTCATTGCTGTACCACAGGTGTCTTTTGGTGCCGGACTGCCTCTGGGTGCCGCTTTTATTGCTGCAGCTGCCCTTCTCGTTTGCTTTGCCGGAAGGCAGTGCGTTTTATGCAGATGCGCCGGGATAAACGGTGTCCCGCATCTTCTTTATGCAGATGCCCCGAGATAAACAGTGATCCACATGCTGACGAATCCGAGCCAGAATGCAAGCTGCGCCACCGTATTTCTGCCGGTATTTCGTACAGCTGCAAGAGAGAGAATCATGCCCGCGAATGAGAAGATAAAGCCGACACTGATGACATCGACAAACGGTTTGCGGATGACAAAGCCCAGCAGGACGGCCAGTACGCTGAAAGCGATGGATAAGAGACCGATTTTGGTTTTGTTCTGTTCTGCAGAATTTGTATGAGAGTTATCGTTCATGGTTAATTTCCTTTCGTTTCGCTGGCGCCTGCAGCGGCATTTTCTTCTGCTTCTGTTTTTTCTTTATTTCCAGTGCTGTGATCCAGACGATATCCCCAGATGCAGGCGACTGCTACGATGCTTACGCAAAGAACTGCTACGATGGTTTGTATCATGAATCAGTATCCTCCTGAATTTTTCAATTATTTAATCATGGATTTACATTTTGGCATGCAAACAAGACCTGCGTTTTGACATGCAAACAAGACCTTCGTTTTGTCATGCAAATAAAAGCTGCGTTTTGGCACGCAAACAAGACCTGCCGGCCGGCAGGCGTGAGCAGGATGGATTATGCCTGATCGCTTTTTCTGTGGATATACCGGATGGTAGATTTCCGGAACTGATCGGTTTGCCCCGCCTGTGCGATTCTTATAAATGTCCTGAAGGACAGAACCGGCATGGACAGGAACAGAAATCCGATAAGAATTGCAAGTCCGGCCTGGGATGAATACCTTGCCGGAAGTCCCTGATGACCGAAGTGAGAGACAGATTTCTCGATCTCTGCTTCGCTTATGGGCAGAACGGGTGCACTTAATAAATCTGTGCTGATTGAGGTTCTGCTTTCCGCAGGAGCAAAGTTGCTTCTGACGTCCGTTTTGACGCCTGTAACGGAGAAGGCGAGCAGTGTCAGCACAAATAAAAGTGTAATGACAGATTTGGTTTTTTGAAACAGTCTGTACATGTTTCCTAATATATACCTGTGGTGCGGGAATTGCAAACGGTTCGTAAAACAACCGGATCATATCCAAAACACAATCCAAAATGTTTCCACTTCCATATTTGGAAATCATATGATATAATATGGATATTCAGAATAAAGGCAGCGGGAATTGAGTGAAGGAGGTACGGCGGATATGATGACAATCGATGAAATGCGGGAACGAATGCGCGTGCTTGGGTATTCATATAAAAAACTCTCAGAGCTTTCCGGCGTGCCGCTTTCGACAGTACAGAAAGTTTTGGGAAAAGTTACGAAATCCCCGCGATATGATACGCTGCAGGCAATCGAGAGTGCGCTGGGTCCGTTTTACACAGACAGCGGAGAAAAACAACAGTCGGATCCTGCGTCTGCCCGGCGGAACCGATATCAGGAACTGCGGGAAGCCCATCCGTGGAGTGACGTTCTGCGTGAGGATCCGGCAGTTTACCGGTATAATCCTTATGACCCCGATCCTGATATTCCGGACAAGAAACCGGGGGAATATACGATCGATGATTATCTTTCGCTCCCGGATGACCGGCGTGTCGAGCTGATCGACGGTTATTTCTATGACATGACCGGGCCGACCTATACACATCAGTTTATTGTTGGGCAGGTTTATTATCAGCTGTTCGCACAGGCGCAGGAGCACACCTGTCCGTGTTATCCGTTTGTTTCGCCCGCAGACGTACAGCTGGACTGTAATGAATGGACGGTGGTGCAGCCGGATATTCTGGTTGTCTGTGATTTGTCAAAAATACAGCACGGCCGGTATTTCGGCGCCCCGGAGTTTGTCGTTGAGGTGCTTTCTCCGTCTACCAGGAATAAAGATATGTTCTTAAAAGGCGGCAAGTATCAGCGCGGCGGCGTAAAAGAGTTCTGGATGGTGGATCCGAGGGATGAACGGGTGACCGTCTATGATTTCAGAGAAACGGATACGCGGATTGCCATATACGGGTTCGATGATCAGGTTCCGGTGCTGATCAGCGACGGATCCTGCCGGGTCGATTTTGCGCGGATTAAGAAGATGCTGGAAGAAATGTTTCCGGACAGAGAACAGAGAAATCCATAGAAGCAGAGGAAGACGCACAAGTGCGTCGCACAGCCCGCGCGCGATCGGAGATCGCGATTTACTCGACAGTGTGGAATTATCTTGACATTTCCACACGAAACTCATATAATACAAGGACGTGACTGAGCCTTCAAGGGGTCAGTGCGTCCTTTTTGCGCTAAAACGGAGATTAGAATGCACACAGATTTGTGAAATACTGTGAAATGGCAGTCGATTTCCTGTGAAAAGTGCATAAAGGGGAGTCCGCTGATTTGTGTATGACTGCAGACAGCGGCTCACAGAAGACATTTAGCAGCCGCAAAATTAAAACAGGAGGAAAAGAACGAATGCCAACATTTAACCAGTTAGTTAGAAAAGGCCGTCAGACTTCCGAAAAGAAGTCCACAGCACCGGCATTGCAGAGAAGCTTCAACTCTCTGAAGAAGAGATCTGTTGAAATGTCCTCTCCGCAGAAGCGTGGTGTGTGCACAGCCGTTAAGACTGCTACACCGAAGAAGCCGAATTCAGCGCTTCGTAAGATCGCCAGAGTACGTCTCTCCAACGGAATCGAAGTTACAAGCTATATTCCGGGTGAAGGACACAACCTGCAGGAGCACAGCGTCGTGCTCATCCGCGGCGGCCGTGTAAAGGACCTTCCGGGTACCAGATACCACATCGTGCGTGGAACACTTGATACAGCAGGTGTTGCAAACAGACGCCAGGGTCGTTCCAAATACGGAGCAAAGAGACCGAAATCATAAGTTTCATATATAAATAAGTAGATTAGTGTTTCGATTCACCAGATGATGGCAGTCAGGCAATGTTCTGATCTGAATTTCCTTAAGAAAGCGGCTGCGGGAAATAGATGGAAACAGTCCTGGCGCAGACACATTTTTAATTCATCATAAGGTGTGAGTACCGAAGATCTAATCCATCATGATTAAGGAGGGAAGTATCGTGCCACGTAAAGGACATACTCAGAAAAGAGATGTTTTGGCGGATCCGGTATACAACAACAAAGTCGTTACCAAGCTGATCAACAACATCATGCTGGACGGCAAGAAGGGTACAGCCCAGAAGATCGTATACGGCGCATTTGCCAAAATGGAAGAAAAGTCCGGGAAACCGGCAATGGAAGTTTTCGAAGAAGCAATGAACAACATTATGCCTGTCCTCGAAGTTAAGGCAAGACGTATCGGCGGTGCTACTTATCAGGTACCGATCGAGGTCCGTCAGGATCGTCGTCAGACTCTGGCACTTCGCTGGATCACCATGTTCTCCCGCAAGAGAAGCGAGAAGAAGATGGAAGACAGACTTGCAAATGAGCTTCTGGATGCAGCCAACAACACCGGCGCATCTGTAAAGCGTAAAGAAGACATGCATAAGATGGCAGAGTCCAACAAGGCTTTCGCACATTACCGTTTCTAAAGGGGGAAATATAGTTTGGCTGGAAGAGAGTATCCACTTGAACAAACCAGAAATATCGGTATCATGGCTCACATTGACGCCGGTAAGACAACCCTGACAGAGCGTATTCTGTACTACACGGGTGTCAACTATAAAATCGGCGAAACATACGAGGGTACCGCTACCATGGATTGGATGGAGCAGGAGCAGGAGCGTGGTATCACCATTACTTCTGCTGCGACGACCTGCCACTGGACCCTTCAGGAAAACAACAAAGCAAAGCCGGGTGCAAAAGAGCACCGCATCAATATCATTGATACCCCGGGACACGTTGACTTCACCGTAGAGGTTGAGCGTTCCCTGCGTGTACTTGACGGCGCAGTCGGTGTCTTTGATGCAAAGGGCGGCGTTGAGCCACAGTCCGAGAATGTATGGCGTCAGGCTGACACATACAATGTCCCGCGTATGGCGTTCGTCAACAAGATGGACATCATGGGAGCGGACTTCTTTAATACCGTAGATGAGATCGGCACCAAGCTCGGCAAGAATGCCGTTGTAATCCAGCTGCCGATCGGTAAGGAAGATCACTTTGAAGGACTTGTAGACCTCTTCGAGATGAAGGCTTACATCTACAACGACAGCAAGGGCGAGGACATTTCCATCGTAGATATCCCGGATGATCTGAAGGATGACGCAGAGCTTTATCACGGCGAGCTCGTTGAGAAGATCTGTGATCTGGATGAGGAACTGATGCTGGAGTATCTCGAGGGAAATGAGCCGGATGTCGATGCACTGAAGGCAGCGCTCCGCAAGGGCACCATCGAGAACAAGGCTGTTCCGGTCTGCTGCGGATCTGCGCATCAGAACAAGGGTATCCAGAAAATGCTGGATGCAGTCATCGAATTTATGCCGGCACCGACGGATGTCCCGGACATCGAGGGAACAGATATGGACGGCAACCCGATCGTCAGACATTCTTCTGATGATGAGCCGTTCTCAGCACTGGTATTCAAGATTGTCACAGACCCGTTCGTCGGAAAACTCGGTTATTTCCGTGTTTATTCCGGAACACTGAACTCCGGTTCTTATGTTCTGAATGCGACCAAGGAGAAGAAGGAGCGCGTCGGCCGTATCCTGCAGATGCATGCAAACAAGCGTGCAGAGCTGGACAAGGTTTACTCCGGCGATATCGCTGCAGCAATCGGATTCAAGTTCTCCGGAACAGGTGATACGATCTGCGATGAGCAGCATCCGGTTATCCTTGAGTCCATGGAGTTCCCGGAGCCGGTTATCGAGCTCGCAATCGAGCCGAAGACCAAAGCCGGCCAGGGCAAACTGGCAGAGGCACTCGCAAAACTGGCAGAAGAAGATCCGACCTTCCGCGCACATACCAATGTCGAGACAGGTCAGACCATCATCGCCGGCATGGGCGAGCTGCATCTGGAGATCATCGTAGACAGACTGCTGCGTGAGTTCAACGTCGAGGCGAATGTCGGCGCACCGCAGGTTGCCTACAAAGAGACCATCACCAAAGAGTCGGATATCGACAGCAAATATGCAAGACAGTCCGGCGGCCGCGGTCAGTATGGTCACTGCAAGGTCAAATTTGCTCCGATGGATGCAAATGCAGAAGAAGTTTACGCATTCGAAAATACTGTTGTCGGCGGTGCGATTCCGAAGGAATACATCCCGGCAGTCGACGAAGGTATCCAGGATGCTATGAAAGCCGGAATCCTCGGCGGTTACCCGGTTGTCGGCGTCAGCGCAAACTGCTACGACGGCTCCTACCACGAGGTCGACTCTTCCGAGATGGCATTCCACATTGCCGGTTCTATGGCATTCAAGGAAGCTATGAAGAAGGGTGCTCCGGTACTCCTTGAGCCGATCATGAAGGTCGAGGTTTCCACACCGGAAGAGTACATGGGTGACGTTATCGGCGACATCAACTCCCGCCGTGGACGCATCGAGGGTATGGACGACATCGGCGGCGGCAAGATGGTCCGCGGATTCGTACCGCTTATGGAAATGTTCGGCTACTCCACAGACCTCCGTTCCAAGACACAGGGACGCGGAAACTACTCCATGTTCTTTGAGCGCTATGAGCAGGTTCCGAAGTCTGTACAGGAGAAGGTCCTGAAAGACCACGAGGATTGATAAAGGTAACGCATCAGCCCGGAAGATTATCTGAGCCGATTCAGAAATGGTACCGGCTCTGACAGATCATCCGGTCCGGTCAGAAGTGTTATTGACCCGGACGAATTATCCGGTCTGTTGTGAAAAAATGCACATCCCGGCAGGCGGATCCTGTTGTGAGAGAAAGCTCCCGCACAGGGAATTCTACTTCAGCAGGAAAAGCTTGCAAACACGGGGAAAATGCAATATAATCTTGCGTAGATGGCATTTTTCAGATGATTTCTTAGACAGAAAAACCATATAAGAGGTTTTGAAGCATATTCAGTAAGAAATTTTATTCAGAAATGTCAGAACGAAACATCGCAGGGTTATGCAAACGTAAGCTTAGCAAGATTAAGCAAGTGATGCTTTATTTTAAGGAGGAAAATCTAAAATGGCAAAGCAGAAATTTGACAGAAGCAAACCGCATGTAAACATCGGAACAATCGGCCACGTTGACCATGGTAAAACAACTCTGACAGCTGCTATCACAAGCGTACTGTCCCAGAGAGTCGAAGGTAACCAGGCTGAGGCATTCGATCAGATCGATAAAGCTCCGGAAGAGAGAGAGCGTGGAATCACAATCTCTACTGCACACGTTGAGTATCAGACAGAGAAGAGACACTATGCACACGTTGACTGCCCAGGACACGCTGACTATGTTAAAAACATGATCACTGGTGCTGCT
>JAFUCM010000140.1 GCA_017459675.1 Eubacterium sp. | reverse complement strand
CTCTCCAGGATCCACAACAGACTGACTGTGCGAAACACGTGTGCACATCTTGAGAAGTACGGGAGTATCAAATTCTTCTGAGATCTCATACGCTAGTTTTGCAAATTCATATGCTTCCTGTGAATCTGACGGTTCAAGCATCGGGACCTTGGATGCGATAGCATGATGTCTGCTGTCCTGCTCATTCTGTGAAGAATGCATGCCCGCATCATCTGCAACAACAATTACCATGCCCGCGTTGACACCTGTATAAGACATTGTATAGAGAGGGTCAGCCGCAACATTCAGACCGACATGCTTCATGCCGCAGAACGAACGTCTGCCCGCAAGACAGGCACCGAACGCTGCTTCCATGGCCACCTTCTCATTCGGCGCCCACTCGCAGTAAATCTCATCATACTTTGCCGCTTCTTCCGTCACTTCCGTACTCGGTGTTCCCGGATAGCTGGATACAAAACAGCATCCCGCCTCGTACAGACCTCTGGCAACCGCCTTGTTGCCCAACATCAGTTGTTTCATTGTGCACCTTCCTCCCACATAAAATTTGTCCGGTGTCTCATATTGGATCTGATAAACAATCCGCCCGGGCCCAAATAACACTTTCATCATATTAATACAAGTTCATAACCACATAAGTTTATCACAATAAAGCGGCAAAGTAAAGACGCACATCCTCGTAGAAATCAGGCCGCAAAATGAACTCAAAACGGAAACAGCTAAGACTTACATGACAAACCGTGGAATGATCAGAATGATCAAACCGAAGATTTCATAAAAACCGGCATGCCGGAAACCCTTATTTTTAAAGGAATTTCCGGTATGCCGGCGATATGGTCTGTGCAAAATTATAATGAGCTGTGGAGCGGGAAATGCTTTCAGAAAATGCCCTCAAACAGCAATCGCCTTCGTCACCTGCTCAATCACACAGGTATGTGTTTTCTCTTTTTCGTCGTAATTGATTCCGATCAGCAGCATGTTTCCCTGATAATGCTGCAGGCTGTCAAAATACTGCTTCTGACGAATCTGTTCCAGTGCGCTTTCCGTGCAGTCGTTCCGCTTCAGCGCGATCACCATCGCCGGATCGCCCGCATACCGCGGAATAAAGACGACATCTGCAAAGCCCTTTCCTGTCGTCATTTCTTTGATAACAGTATATCGGTTCAGGGCATAGATAAATGCCAGATAAATTGCACTCTGCAATGCGTCCTCATTGTTGTAGCTGCGATTGGATGTAACATGGATATGCGAAACATCCAGCGCTTCTGCGACAGCGTCTGCATTGCCGCGCATGGTCTCCGCCAGCAGCTCTTTGGAGGACTGGATGATTTCGTTCGTCACTTTGTATTCCTCATCCGTCTCTACAGCATTGAACCATTCCTGGCGCACTTCCTTATTCGGTATCCGGCATGTCCCGTTTTCATTGTCATATGCCAGATATCCGACATGGATCAGGTAGGTAAACGCATCATTTCTTGTCCGGAATGAGTTCATCGTATTCAGATAACTGGTCACGTTGACATCTACATTTTCTCCCGCTAGCATCTGAATGACAGCTTCCTTTGTGCCGGCAAAATTCTGGCGGATCCGGTCCGAGATGACCTCATAAGATGATGTCTTGCCCCAGTAACTGCTGAACGTTTTTTTACGTACTGCCTTTACAACAGATTCCGGATTGTATATTTCATATCCATGCTGCCGGTAACCATCGTACCAGAGACGGCACTCAGCATAACTGATACCATGTTCGTTACAGAGATTCTCAACTTCCTCTCCGGTGAATCCGACAAATTCCGCGAACGGGCCTGCATTCAGGATGGTATACTCCCGGAAATTATTCAGCTTTGACTGGATCTTGTCGCGCACAACCGGCAGGATTCCGGTCAGGTAAGCAAGAGAAATCGCAGGCCTCAGGGTGTCGCTCTTAAACAGCCCGTTTAAAAAAGATAAATACTCCTGAAACAGCTTTTCACTAACCTGCTCCCGGACAAACACATCATATTCGTCGATCAGCAGAATAAACGTCTGCTCCGTTTTGGTATAGATTCTCAGAATACACTGTGCCAGTGAATCATCTTCTTCAAAGACGATCTCAGGAAACTGACTCTCCATCTCTCTTCGGATTTCACGCGTCAATCGGATCAGAACTCTTTCTTTATCAAGTGTATTCTGATACTCACTGTTCATGTCAATTTTAATGACATTGTACCGGTTCAGTTTTTCTTCAAAACAGGGAACCCGGCTGATTTTAAACGGCGCAAACAGTTCTCCGGAATCACAGCCTTTGGAATAATAGGCGCACAGCATGTTGCTCGCTATGGTTTTTCCGAATCGGCGGGGGCGCGACATACATATAGAGTTATTCCCGATATCAATCATCCGATTCGTTTCTTTGATCAGCATCGTCTTGTCAACATAGATGTCCGCAGAAACAATTCGTCTGAAATTTTCATATCCCGGATTCAGATAAATACCCATGGCCTGTCCCCTCCTTCGCTGTTCTCTGTATGTAATCATATCACATCCGTTCATTTTTTTGAATCACCGAAACAACCTCTCACGGAAATCAAAGACGGAAACAGCCGCACCTCCCGGACTGTTAATCCGGGAAATGCGGCTGCTCCGCCCTGTAAGGGATATAATCAAAGGCATCTTCTTGTCTGCTTAAGCATCCCCTCTGAATATGATTCTTATTGCCAGTCACTGTTTACCCAGGCCAGCAATTCTTTTTTCAGGGAATCGCGATCCTTCGCACATTCCTTCGGATGCTGCCGCTCCGACTTGAATGCCATCTTATAGATCCATGGCAGTCTCGTCACCACCGCATGGCTCATGTGTTCGTAGGCTATATGCTTATGGGGATACGGGAATCCTATCTCATTCTCCTGCAAGAACATCTGAAGGATATGGAATGACCGTTATTAAGACCGGTCTGTGAATGATACGTTCAGGGGATGATTGTCTTTCTCCGCCTGCAGAGCTGCGAGCTGCTCTCTGAGCTTTTGATTCTCAGCTTCTGCCTTCTCCGCGCGTGCCTCGGCCTGACCGGCGCGTGCCTCTGCAGCATCAGCACGTTTTCTCTCCCGCTCTGTATTGACACGTTCTGCTTCCCGGCCGCGTTTTTCATAGATATCAAATGCAGCAAACATGTCTATCTTCCTCCCTTTTGCGATCTCAAACAGGTTAATCCGATAATCATTTACGTAGGGATCAAATCCTTCCGGGATTTTCAGACATTCCTTCAGTTTTCGTGTTTCTTCGCTTTTTATGTTGTCCTCCTGATTCCTTTTTTAACACATTCACACTTTTCACATGGTTTCTCACTTCTGCCTGCCTGACAATGCGTGGTTTATGGCCATGACCGGATGGACAAGGAGCATGCGCGGGCCTGCAAACCGCATGACTTCGCGGATCTTTTCCCGCATCGCCGGTTTGTAGCAATGGGTCGGACATCTGCTGCAGAAGGTCTTGTTTTCCATATGCGGGCATCTGTCGATTCTGATCCTCGCATAGTCCTTCAGAGCAGCGCATTCGTTACAAAGACTTCCTTTGGCCGTCCCGTGTTTTTTCCGGCAGTAGAGGGCGATCATTTCACCCACTACCCGCTTTTCCTGTTCGCGTTTTTCTTCGGTCGTCATTTCACATCTCCAATGCTTCGTCCATGATCTGTACCGTAATTCTTACGACAACTCGTTTACACCTGCATCTGTGTATATACTGCATTCATTCTCCGCGCCAATTCCCTCGCCAGTCCAAATGAAAACGCACCGGTATCGGTATCGACCACGATCGACAGGATTCCGTCTTTCGCGATATGCTCCGCTGCCGACAGGGCATTTTTCATGGGATCTCCCGGCAGTTCATCGAAATTGGCTTTTCCGTCCGTCAAAAGAATGACAACGGGAAGCCTGTCCGGATTTTTCCGCCGGTGCTCTTCTATGATTTTTTCCGTCCGCCGAAGGGCTGCAGCAAGAGGTGTATTGCCGGCGGCGTACTGTTTTTCAAAAACAACCGCAGCTTCTTCCACCTGTGTGGTAAAGGAAAGAACTACTTCTGCTCTTCGATCGCCAAAGCAAAGGACACCGACCCGGCTTCTGCTGCTATATGCTGCCCCCAGAAGAGCGATCGCTGCACTCTTCGCAAACGAAAGCCTTTTGTGAAATCCTGCCGAGCGGCTGGTATCCAGCACGAACAGAAAGTCCGTTCGAATCGTACTGTGCGGCCTTTTGTAGCGAAGATCTTCCCTCCGGAAATCGGAAGATGGATCCCTGTCGGACCGTAATACAGATGTGAGCGTGGCATGTGCGGCGATCCCGCCAAAAGGTTCCGGCCTCCTGTCCGTGTCCGAATAAAAGACCGCATTCTGAAGGGACTTTTTCCCGTTCTGTTCGTTCCGGAGAAGCCGGATTCCTTCCTCCGTGACCGCGGCAACAAGCTCCAGCATAGAAATCTCACCACCGCCTGCGATCACCGGACAGAGAAGCGGCTCCGTTACCCCGCATCAGAGATGCCGGATGCTTCTCCTGCCTTTTGTTTCTCTCTGTTTCGGGTTGCTCTGCATTGTTTTTCTGTACACCGGGTTTCTCCGATTTGGTTTTCTCTGTTCTGCTTTCTTTTCGTCTGTTCGTTTATACTGTTTTGAGATGCATTTTCCCGGAACAGCCCCTCCAGCACTGCCGGATCCATCTCGCCTTTTTCGAGCGGTGAGCGGCGCATCCTGTGCGGAAGCACATAAAAGGCGGCCTTTTTCAGATCATCTGCATTGACCGTCCGCTCTCCGCGGAATGCCGCAAGCGTCATGGCGGTTTTGATCATGGAAAGATCCGCCCGGTGTCCTTGTACGCCCAGCGCAATGCTGATCTCTGCCGCTTTCAAAAGCAGTTCATCGGGTAAGCTGACTTCATCCAGCATTTCCTGCGCCAGCAAGATTTTTTCTTTCAGTTCCCTCTGACTCTTCGCATATTTTCTTAGAAATGCTGCCGGATCTTTTTCAAATGCCATCCGGTCTTTGATGATCGCGACACGCACTTCCGGATCTTTCTCTCCTGTAATGTCCACAACCATACCGAACCGGTCCAGAAGTTGTGGACGAAGCCTTCCTTCCTCCGGATTCATGGTCCCTATGAGGACGAACCGGGACGGATGGGAGACGGAGATTCCTTCCCGTTCCACGGTATTGACACCAGTCGCAGCTGCATCCAGCAGCAGATTCACAATATGATCTTCCAGGAGATTGATCTCATCCACGTAGAGGATCTGCCCGTCCGCTTCCTTAAGCAGTCCCGGCTCGAAACGTTCTTTTTTGTTCTTCAGCATGTATTCCAGATCGATCGTTCCCGCCACGCGGTCCTCCGTCGCGTTCATCGGGATCTCCACAACCTTACGTCCCGGCAGGATCCCGGATATTCCCCGGACCGCCGTTGTCTTTGCAGTTCCCTTCTCCCCGCGGATCAGGACGCCTCCGATCGCGGGATTGACCAGGTTGAGGATCAGGGCTTCCTTCATCGGGTCCTGTCCTTTGATTGCCGTAAACGGATATACTTTCGGTTTCATTCCGTCTCTCCTTCCGTTTCCAGATATGCGCTGCGGACTTCCGAGAGTTCTTCTCCGGATGCATCCCAGTAGCCGCGGTTGTATGCTTCCATAAGCCGTTCCAGCATGCCGAGGAAGGCCCACCGGTTGGCCGCTTTCAGCTGTTCCATGCGTTTTCTGTCGCTCACAAAGGTCTTTTCCATACGGGAAAAGGTGTCGCTTTTCACTGCACCGGTAAAAGCAGCAAATCCGAGAGTATTTTCAAAACGTTTTTCGATCTGCTGCACGCCGTGATATCCGTGCTTCATCATGCCGTCAATCCACGCCGGATTCAGAAGCCGCGTGCCGATGCCGCGTTCGAGCGACACTTCCAGTGATTCAGCCCGCACCTCATCGCCTGCCGTATCGGCAATATACAGGTCCGGTTTTTCACCTTTCACATTTTCTACTGCCTTCGACAATCCGCCGTAAAATTCATAATAGTGATCGAGATCCGAAAGCTCATAATCGACCATGCTGCGGATCTGCGATATCATTTCCACTTTGCGGTACTGCTCCTTCAGCAGGTTCTTCCGATGAGAAATCTGCTGATGCTCAGTATACAGACAGGACAGTTCATCAGAGAAAAGGTCGCCGAGAAGACGCTCCTCTTTCCAGGTTCCGGCCCGCACAGTCGCCGTCAGGCTCGTGGCGTATTCACCGGACGCCGGGCCGAAGATCCGTCCGCGGGCTGCTTCCGCCGCTTCATCTTTTGAGAGTCCTCCTGCTTCCAGATATTCTTTCAGTCTTGTTGTATTTTCTGCAAAGCTGCTGACTTCATCAGTTTCGCCGCGTTCATCGAGCTTCCGAAGCATCACGTTCAAATCTTCCAGAATGTTCGGGAACATATCCCGGAAAAATCCGCAGATCTGAATCACGACATCGATGCGTGGATGCGCCAGCTCCTCTGCCGGAATGATCTCGAACCGGCCGTCAAATGCCCCGGCCTGCTTTTTTAGCCGTATCCCGAGATACTCCATGATCTGCCCGATGGTTTCTCCCTGGGAACGTGATGTTTCAAGCCCCCAGAGGATCACGGCCGTCGTCTTTGGCCAGGATCCGTGCTCTTTTTTGTATCGTTCGAGAAGCAGCTTCGCCGATTTCCTGCCCCGCTCGAAGGCCGTCTTTGTCGGGATTGCCCGCGGATCGAACTGAACCAGGTTACGTCCGGACGGAAATACCTCTTTTGTTTTCATGACGTCACCGGCCGTTCCGACCGGGATGTATTGTCCGTTCAGTGCTGCGATCAGGCCTTCTATCTCTCTGCTTTCCCCGCTTTCCGCGCTGCCGAACACGTGAAGTCCGTCCGGAATCAGGGACTGTTCGAAACGATACAATTCCTCTTCCAGCTGCTCCAAGACTCCTCCGGAGGCTTCCCCTTCTGT
>JAFUCM010000139.1 GCA_017459675.1 Eubacterium sp. | reverse complement strand
GATCAGAGCTGTCTGATATTCTGCATCCTGAATCTCAGAATCGTACGCATCCAGCCGGCTTTCACCGTCACTTTCCTCTGCCACTTTCCGGATTCCTTCCATAATATATGGTTTTGCGTCAACATTGAGCAGAAGCACCACAATGTGATACTCCTTTCCCATTCTCTGCAGCGTCCTTCCGGCCCTGCTGGGCCGGTAGCCCAGCTCATCAATGATCTGCTGCACATATGCGCGCACAGCGTCACTGACACCCGGACGGTCATGAAGCACCTTGTCGACTGTCGAAATATGCACACCTGCTTTTTCTGCGATCTGTTTTAATGTCACTCTCATATGTTTTCAGCCCTTTTCACAGAATAAACGTATCCCTGTCAGCAATATACCGTACATATTATATTACAGAAAAACTGCCGCGGCAATTCAACACCCGGCAGTTCTTCTAGTTCTTCTGTCACTTATAAATCATCAGGCCGCACTTCCCGGAAAAGGAGAATCGGTTATCAGCGGCTGAGTGTCTGCTTCAATGCATCAACAGAGGTCTGTACGCCTGCTTCCACAGACATCGTCTGATCCTCCATGTCCAGAGAAACATAGTCATTGTATCCCATCATGCGCACAACAGAGAAGAATTCTTTCCACCACTGCAGATCTTTTCCGCAGCCGACTGCGACATAGTTCCACGAGCGCTCAGCCGGAACAAATACTTCCTTCCAGTCGCAGATGCCGTTGATGTCAGACTCGCCCTTCTCGATACGGGCATCTTTCCCGTGGACATGGTAGATGCAGCCTTTCAATGCCCGCGCAGAAGCGATCGGCTCCGCGCCGATAATCATCAGGTGGGCTGTCATACCCTGACCATTATTTCCTGTTAAATCAATTCTCCGGTTAAACGAATCCGATATTATGCCTTATAGAACTCCGGCATTTCCGGAATATCAATCTCAACAGTTGTCTGTGTGTCGCGCGCCTTTGAAGCACATCCTGCTGCAATCTGTGCAACATAGCCGTCCCATGCGGTCGGACCATCGACGCGGCCTTCTTTGCTTGCGTTGATCCAGTTCTGGAACTCGATATTATACGCATCCGGGAAGCGCTCTGACCAGTCATGGCAGATCGGTGTTACACGCGCATCATTGGTGCGCACCATTGCATACGGCGGCTCCGGCAGATTCAGAACGCCTTCCTCACAGACGATCTCGCAGCGGACATCGTAGCCGTAATGTGAGAATACAAAGGATTCTACTTCAATATAGGTACCGGACTCTGTTGTCAGATGCATGATCTGCGGATCCTGGCATCCTTCTGATGCATTCTTGGAGCAGCGCGGGAAAACAACATCGACTTTCTTATAGTTCTCGCCGAGCAGCCAGCGGAGCACATCAATCTCATGGATCATGGAATTCTCTACGGACATAGAAGTTTTCCAGCCAACGCCTCCGTCGTCATAGTTGTGATGGCAGCAATGCAGAACAAGCGGTGCGCCGTACTTGCCGGAATCAATCATGTTCTTCAGCTGTACATAACCCGGGTCATATCTGCGCATGAAGCCAACCTGTACCAGATGCTTTCCGGATGCCATCTCAGCCTCGACGATCTCTCTGCATTTCTCCGGTGTCGGAGACAGCGGTTTTTCACAGAAAACCGGCTTGCCGGCTTTAATTGCCTCCAGAACAAACGGTGCGTGATAATCGTCGGATGCCGTAACGATCACTGCATCAATTTCCGGGTCGTTGATCAGCGCTTCCGGTCCGTCATAACCTTTGATTCCGAACTTTTCCGCAACTGATTTACCAAAATCAACATTTACATCCGCACAGCCAATTACTACGCCGCCCTGCAGACGGGTGTTAATGCGCTCAATATGTGTACGTCCGATTCCACCTGTTCCAACCAGTCCGATTCTTAACTCTGCCATTTTCCCGATTCCTTTCTTTCCATTTTTTACTTCTGATTATTCTCCGAGCTGTTTTACGAGAACGTTCTCGTAACTTGATTTAATCCTACTGTGAATCACAGATTTTGTCAATACCTTTTTGCATAACTTCACGCTTTTTTGTGTATTCTTCGCATTATGACGGCCGCCCGGCGGATTCCATCCCAAAACCCTTGATTTATGCTTGTTCAAAAAAACCTGACGTGTTAAACTATATAACAGTTGATTAGCATTAATATCAAGGAGGTAATCCATCAAATGGCAAAGAAAGTAGTATTAGCAGGCGCTTGTCGTACAGCAGTCGGCAAAATGGGCGGCGGCCTTTCCACAGTTCCGGCAAAGGATCTCGGCGCAATCGTTATTAAGGAAGCTCTGCAGCGCGCAGGCGTTCCGGCTGACCAGGTTGACGAAGTTATCATGGGCTGCGTTATCCAGGCAGGACAGGGACAGAACGTTGCACGTCAGGCTTCTATCGCAGCCGGTCTTCCGATCGAGTGCCCGGCAGTCACAATCAATGTTGTTTGCGGTTCCGGTCTGAACGCAGTTAACATGGCAGCTGAGATGATTCTTTCCGGTGACGCTGACATCGTCGTAGCAGGCGGCTGCGAGAACATGTCAATGGCTCCGTATGCAGCTCTGAATGCACGTTTCGGATATCGCCTGTTCGACGGCAAACTGGTTGATACCATGGTTAAAGATGGTCTGTGGGATGCATTCAACGACTACCACATGGGTATCACAGCTGAGAACGTTGCCGAGCAGTGGGGACTGACCAGAGAAGATCTGGATGCATTCTCTGTTAAGAGTCAGGAGAAGGCTGTTGCAGCCATCGAGAGCGGCCGTTTCAAAGACGAGATCGTTCCGGTAGAAGTTAAAGTGA
Organism: Eubacterium sp.; assembly: GCA_017459675.1. Lineage (GTDB taxonomy): Bacteria > Bacillota > Clostridia > Lachnospirales > Lachnospiraceae > CADBRN01. The sequence continues at coordinate 281 of JAFUCM010000139.1, read as the reverse complement.
AAAAGAATGTCATCACGGTTGACACAGATGAAGGCCCGCGCAAAGGCACTTCCATGGAAGGTCTTGCAAAACTGAAACCTGCATTCAAGAAAGACGGTATTGTCACATCAGGTAACGCTTCCGGTATCAACGACGGCGGTGCTGCAGTTGTTGTTATGAGCGAAGAGAAGGCAAAAGAGCTCGGTGTTAAGCCGATGGCTACATGGGTAGGCGGATGCCTCGGCGGCGTTGATCCGTCCATCATGGGTGTCGGACCGGTCGCAGCTACCAGAAAGCTTATG
>JAFUCM010000138.1 GCA_017459675.1 Eubacterium sp. | reverse complement strand
TTTATCATCTTCATTCGCGAGATGCAAAGGAGTGCGCAATGGGAATCTATCTAAATCCGGGGAACAGCGGCTTTGCTGCAGTAAGAAAGAGCGAATACATTGACAAAAGCGGTCTGATCGCGCTGATCAACAGTACAATTGGAACATCCTTTAAGCTGACCTGCATTAGTCGTCCGCGCCGTTTCGGAAAATCATATGCTGCGAAGATGCTTTGCGCATATTATGATGCGGCATGTGATTCGGCGTCTTTGTTTGAAGATCTCGAGATTGCTGTTAATCAGGAGTATGCGGAACATTATCAGGAGCATTTAAACCGGTATCATGTTGTCTATCTGGATATGACCGCGCTTCTGGCAGCATGCAAAGCGGAGGAACTGACATCCTTTATCACAGAGAGCGTCGGGCAGGAGCTGATTGCCGTGCTTCCGGAACTGCAGCAAAATCCAGCGCTCTATGCGATGATGGCGACATTTGCTGAAAAGACGGGCAGGCAGTTTGTCATGATTATTGATGAATGGGACGCGCCGATCCGGGAACATCCGGAAATCGAGCAGAATTATCTTCATTTTCTGCGTTCCCTGTTTAAGAACAGCGGCGTGACGGATAAGATATTTGCCGCTGCCTATATGACCGGAATTCTCCCGATTAAGAAGGACGGATCGCAGTCTGCCATATCAGACTTTAAGGAATACACAATGGTAAAGCCCAGAAAGTTTGCGCCGTATGTCGGGTTTTCCGAGGAGGAAGTGCGCGGACTCTGCGAAAAGCATGACGTCAGCTTTACAGAAATGAAACGCTGGTATGACGGGTACGGTTTTAAAAACGTTTCTTCGGTCTATAACCCGAATTCCGTCATGGAGGCTGTCCGGAATGATGCGTTTGAATCTTACTGGACGGAGACATCCGCGTCCTCCAGCCTTCTGGATTACATCAGTATGGATCAGGAAGGGCTGGCAAAGACGATTGTGGAGCTGCTGGGCGGCGTCCGGGTGCATGTGAATCCGCTTGGGTTCGCGAATGATCTGCGGACGTTTCGAAACCGTGACGATGTTCTGACGCTGCTGATTCACCTGGGATATCTGGCTTATGACGATGAGGATGAGACGGTTCGTATCCCGAATGAAGAAATCCGGCTGGAATTTTCCAGAGTCATCAGAGAGGTCAGAAACACGGAGACGATGCGGCGCGTCCGCGAGAGCGACCAGCTGATCATGGATACAGTGAACGGCAATGCGCAGGCGGTTGCCGCGCAGATCGAAAAGATACATCTGGAGGAGACGTCACCGCTGTTTTATAACAATGAACAGGCTTTGCGGTCTGTGATAAAGCTGGCCTATTTCAGTTATAAGGATGACTTTATTAAGTTTGAGGAGCTGCCGTCCGGCCGCGGATACGCGGCTCTGGTCTATTTTCCAAAGAAACGTTCCGGAATGCCGGCGCTGCTGATCGAGCTCAAATGGGATAAGGATGCAGCGGGCGCGATTGAGCAGATTAAGCAAAAGAAGTATCCTTCTGCACTGTCAGAATATGGCGGGGAAGTACTGCTGGTCGGGATCAGCTATGAGAAAGATGACAACAGTGGGAAGCATCATTGCGTGATTGAGCGGATGGAATGAGCAGATAAAACAAATCAGGTGAAAGCAAACCGCGCCGGAAATTTACGGCGCGGTTTGTTGTGAAAAAAAATGCCGAAGGCAGTTAACAAGCGGTCTGAAAGATTTGACAGGAAGAAGCGGGAAAAAACTGGTGATGCATCTGATTCTGTGCTATACTTTCGACTCAGATGGAGAAACAGGCATTTTTCACATGCGCAGAAAGAGGAAGTACATGCAGCTGTTCAGCCGGATTCCGGATCGTTTTTTCAGCATTCTGGCATCGACCAACAAGGAATTATATGTACAGGCGATTTTTGTATTGCGCCAGGCCTTCAAGACGGAGCTTGTCATCCGCCGCGAAGACCTGGCGTCTATGCTGATGGACGCTTTGGAGGAGGATTTTGCCCGGGCCGATTTTTCAGAGGAAGCAGAGGAACTGGACGATTACGAAAGGGAAGCGGCAGATCCGGCAGATTCCGCCGGGGCATCCAATCTATCCGGAAAAGCGCATTTATTGCTGCGCCGTCTGAAGGAGACCGGCTGGATCGAGACGGAGTACGAATCGAATTCTTTTGAAGAGAATATTACGATCCCGGACTATGCCATTTCTGTTATGAACCTGCTGTATGATCTCTCTACTGAGCGGGTGAAGGAGTATAACAGCTACGTCTATGCGACCTATGCGGCGCTGGAGAATTCGGTCGAAAATCCGGATTATGTGTATCAGGCGCTGCAGACAGCGTATCAAAATACGGTCAATTTGATCGATGAATTGAAATCTCTTTTCAACAACATCCGGCGTTATTATCGGCGCATTCCCGGAGAAAACGATATCAATTTGCTTCTGCAGGCACATTTTGATGAATATCAGACGACGATCGTGGATACCGTGTATTATCCGTTAAAGACAATCGACTCGGTACCCCGCTTCAAGCATGCAATTATCGCGCGGCTGAACGGATGGCTGCTGAATGAGGAAATCCTGAACCGGATTGTGGAGCAGGGGATGACCCGCCGGGTGTTTGAGGATGAACTGTCCGGCCGGGATGAGATGTACCGAATGATCAACTTTGTGGCAGATACGTACGAGACCATTGAGGAGATGCTCGATGAGATTGACCGGAAACACAATGAATATGTCAATGCATCCGTGGAGCATATCCGCTACCTGATGAATACCGACCGGGGCGCGAAGGGCAAGCTGATTGAGCTGCTGAAGCATGCCGGCAGCGAAGAGGTGCTGCGGGAAATGGAGGCCGGCTTGTCCGTATACCGGC
>JAFUCM010000137.1 GCA_017459675.1 Eubacterium sp. | reverse complement strand
TTCTCCGATCGCCAGTGGCCTTCTTTCCGGAAAAATCACGCCGCAGACGCAGTTCGAGAAAAACGATGATGTTCGGAACTGGGTACCGCAACTGTCCAGAAGAAATATCGAAGGTAATCAGCCGATTGTAGATATGCTGAAGGATTTCGCTGCAAAAAAGATTGTAATGCCTGCACAGATCTCACTTGCCTGGATGCTTCATAAGTACCCGAACGTGGTTCCAATCCCGGAATCAGAGAACAAGGAACGCATTATCGAAAATAAAAATGCGCCCTGAGTATCTTTTTTCAGATACGCAGAGCGCTATGTAAGGCGAATAAGACGATTTTATTTTTCAGCATTCAGCCTTTCATTCAGCTTTCGGACGCTTGGCCGGACCGCACAGAAGTAAATGATCAGCCAGATCACAACAAATCCCGCAACGAAAATGATAGTAAAGGTGATCAGCCCCTCAATGGGAACCCAACCGTTCAGTCGATAAAACAGCAGATAGTCAAAATACAGGACTGCCATCTGAATGATCGTTGCGATCGCCAGCGGCAGCTGCTCCACTTGATAAACAAAGCTGATACCGGCGGCAATGAATGCCATGATCGTCATAGAGATAATGGCTAATACTACCTGTGAGACCGTGAGCGTTGTCATAACGCCGCATTTTTCGAGAACGAGATAGACAATCGCCAGAATCACCGGTCCTCCCCAGGCAGCTGTCATCCCACGCTTCAAAAATTCCTTTAAATACTTCATAATCCATACCTCCGTTTCAGATCCGCAAAACATCTGCGGGACACATACTCTTTAAAACCGCTCTTGAACTCCACATCCACTGCGCCGGAGATCGTCGTCGTAAACCGCCTGATCCGTTTCCGGTTCGCGATAGAAGATTTATTGATCCGGATGAACTCCGGCGGCAAAGACTCCTCGATCTCATACAGCCGTTTTTTCAGCAGGTATCTCTTCCCACTGTCCGCTATCGCATAGACTTTTCCGTCATCTGCGGTGATGCATTCCACATCATTTAGCTCCAGCAGCCGAATCTCATCCTCCTGATATGCGGCCAGTGCATCGGTCTGTTCATCTCTGAGAATCAGTGATTCAATCTCATCAATCAGATCTGTCCTCTGGTGTACAGTTGCCACGACTTCTTCCTCTTTTGCCTTATCTATAATGACTCGAAATTTCAATGATCATCACTCCTGTCACAGTGCTTGTTGTCCGGACTATGTTTCTGTGATTCTCAGTATACAGATTTTTCCGGATCTGTGTTGCGAATTGCGGTCATCGGTAGTTACAAGGCGATGAACGGTATTGTTATAAAAGAAAAGCGCCTGCATTTAAGCAAGCGCCATTCCCCTTTACTCCGTCACCGACTGAGCCGGCTTCGCTCGGTTTATTACCGCTGTGCCAGCGAATAATTCTTATACCTCTCTTCTTCTGTAAACTCGCGAATCACCTTCAGTTCCTTCGGGAATCTCAAGGCACTTCGCCGCGCCAGCATGGAATTCTGTGTCCACGATCCGGATCTTACCACCCCACTGGAATACCCAGCTGTAGAAAGTGGGAGATGTGCAGACCTTCACCTTTGTCCGGAAATGCTCCGGATCCTTCTATCGTGCAGTCCTGACCTCGACATTCTTTCCGGAGAAGGCAATGCCATATCTTACGACATCGCTTATACCGCGATCTTCCAGATCTCTCTGATAGTTTTTATCTTTCGTCTGAACAAGAGCTTCTTCTGCCAGCTCAGACAGCTTATCTTTCTCTGATACGGACACGGCCTTGAACTCCATCAGAATACCGGGCAAAGTCTTATCCTTAGGCTCAAGCTGAAGATCGAACCTTCCTTCACCGGACTCTCTGTTAGAGCGTATGTAATACTTTGAAGAAAGACTGGCCACCAAACCAAGCACCATTCCGTGATAAAAACCTTCTGCCGCTCCGTCGTAGAAGGAGATGCTGGTAATCATATATTTTCTGAGTGCTTCCTGCATGCGTTTCGCATCACTCAGATAAACCGCTTTTTCTATCTCAGAAATAATGTTTCCCGGCTGCTGCGTACGGATCCAACTGAGGATTTCTGTATTGTAAATCCGCTTGATTTCAGCATTGGGGAGACGGAGAGAAGCAAATGTTCCGATCTCTGTTTCCTCAGGTTTTCCTGCAGGCGTCAGATAACCTGCCAGCAGCAGAAAACTGAAGATCGTATCATTGCCATCTGTCATGCGGGGATAAACAACTTCCATATCCAGCGATGCGTGGATCGCTTCGCCCTGCATGACTTTTGCCAGGTCATCAGCGATCTCCGGTGTCAGGCCGGTAAGGATCTCTCGGATGATCTCATTATCACTGGTATTTGCCCAATATGGTTTTGCCTGGCCGCCTGAAGCAAAGTAATTTATGACGGACCATGGGTTATAGATCTCCGTATTGCCAAAACGTACTGTTTCCAGACCAAACAGGTCATGATAATACTTTCTTGATCTCTCAATGTCCCGGACAACGATCAGCACATTTCTCAGCTTCATAATTCCTCCCACTGCATCATGTTCACCCGGCAGTTCCTTATTCTTCTGAAATAAGCTGTGCTTCAGCCCGTATAAGCATCCTCGGCTGTGTTCCTGAAATCCTGCTTCGCCAGCCATTCCCGTTCCTCGTCAGTCTCCGGAATATCGATCCGCTCGATCTTGAAAATGACCGGCCGCGTGCCATCATTACAGCAGGCGATCATGATGCGGTCATCGTTAGTCCAGCCTTTCATAATGGAGCCGCCCTGCAGAGCGGTGTACACATACCGGCTGACCGCATCCCACGCCTCGCCGCAGAACTTGCCGTTCATCAGATGATAGAAATCATCCTGCTGCGGCGTACGCTTCAGAATGAATTCGTCTCCCACATTGAAGAAGGGACAGGGCCCGGACTTGGGATCCGCCAGATACTGCTCCTGATAATCGGTAAAGCATTTCTTGTCTATCACTGTAAATTTGATACCATCTGTTATCACCCCAGGCTCTGATAAAACTCCACGGCCTTCCGGACTTCATCCTCCGTCGGGTGTCCTTTGGCGATTCCGCCCACCAGCTTGAACGGTCCGAAAGTATCATATCCCTGACAGCGGAATTCCCCGATCTCAGGACAGTTCTTTCCCTGCGTGACAGCACGGATGCCTTTCAGGAAATCGCCCTTCGGAGCTCCATGTGTATAGATGAAGAATACAGGCTTTTTATCCGGAAGATTTTTCTCAGCATATGCAATGATCTGCTTTGCAAAACTACTGTAGTAAATGCCGGAAGCAAACCCGATCCGATCATAACCGGAAAGATCCGCGTCCTTATCTGCCGTCACATCGATCAGATCTATATCGGACGCCGCCGCGATGGCATCCAGAAGTTTCTTTGTATTGCCGTGGTGTTTGGAATAATAGACGATTGCTGTTTTCATTTTCCTGACTCCTGATTCTTTAATATCCGCAGCGTTTTCTCATCCGGCTTGCCGCCGAAAAACTTATCCAATACAGCCTGAAATGTCCCGCAGTCCGGATCTGCGGCCTGAAACAATGTCATACACGACCTCAGCTTCAGATCATCCGGATACCCCATGACATACTCCGCGTCATTCGTTTCCAGAGAAAGCAGGGCATCACACAATTCCAGTAAATGTGCGCGCAGTGTCTCGTTTGCCAGATATTCTTTTGCTTCAGCCAGATCCCTGATGGCATATTGCCTGGATGTCGAAGTCATACCAAGACCGATGATCTGAGGGATCTCCCACCAGGACCAGTGGAAGGATTTATAACCGTTCTTCAGTTCCCGCAGGGCAGAAGCATGTGTTCGTTCCTGGGCTTTTATGAATCGTGTAATATCGCTCATAGTCAAATACCTTTCCTCTCTTTTTGCTCAAGAACAGCACCTGCCGAAATCACCTGTTATTATTCCAGCGCCTTCCGTTCCATCTCCCTGTATTCCGTCACTGCTTCCCCGGTCCTTCGATCCGGATCTTTCCTCCCCACTGGAACACCCGGCTGCAGCGTCTAAGACGGGTGGATTTTAATTTTTCTCAATCTGCTCCAGCCGTCTGTTTGCCATGCAGACAACCAGACGGCTTATGCCGATTATATCACGATTTTTAAGGTACTTGCAGATGGTATCCACTCAAGAAGTTCGTGAAATCAGCTCTGGCAGCTTCTTCCCAAAAATATAGCGCCTGTGAGGGTTGGTCACAGACGCTATGTAAATCTATCATACAGTTCATGTCTTTTTCTTCCTCGCCACCAGATGCAGCCGGAATTTTTTCCCACTTTCCAGTTTTTCCACTTGAAGAGCGGATTTCCGGCAGAAGTCTCTCACCTCATCCAAAGAATACGCGCCGACATCTCCGTGTCCGATCAGGTTTGCCAGGGGCATCTCCGTATGGTTCATGAGCCAGAGGATCGGCCCGGGAGCGGTATAATCCTGTAAGATCAGCCTGCCGCCCGGGCGCAGGACACGCTGCACACTGTCAAAGAATTTCTGCGGGTTCGGATAATGATGAAAGCTGTTGGAGCATATGACCGCATCAAACACATTATCTTCAAAAGGAAGATTCTCGCAGTCACCGACGACCCAGGAGACGCCGGCCAGATTTTTGGCCTTTGCGACCTCGATCATGCGCGGCGTGATATCGAGCCCCGTATAGTGCTTCGCCGGATCTTCTTCATACAGGAGGGAAATCATGGGGCCGGTTCCGCATCCGCAATCGAGCAGATCCGTATACCCTTCCTTTGCCAGTTCCCCTGCGATAAACGGATAATCATCCTTACACATCTCATAAATGCC
>JAFUCM010000136.1 GCA_017459675.1 Eubacterium sp. | reverse complement strand
AGGAAATCGGGGCGCCCGGCGGCACGACCTTTCTGGTCCGCACTCTGTTTTACAATACGCCGGCGCGTGCATAATTTCTGAAATCCGCCGGCGCAGAAGGGAACCGGATTGCTGCCGTGGTTGAGGAGCTGGCACTTTCGCACCCGGAGATCTCCTTCAAGCTGCTGATGAACGGAAAAAGCCGCCTCTTCACAACCGGCAACGGCAATCTCAGAGATATCGTATTCCAGATTTACGGGCGGGATATGGCTAAGCAGCTGATTCCGGTTGAAGATGAGAGCAGCCATATGAAAATCAGCGGTTTTCTCGGAAATCCTGAAATTGCCAGAGGCAATCGTAATTTTGAAAATTATTATATCAATGGCAGGTTTGTGAAAAGCAGTCTGATCGCCCGCGCGATTGAAGACGGTTATCACGGATTTATGATGCAGCACAGATATCCGTTTACACTTCTGTATCTGGAAATCAATCCGGAACTGGTAGATGTAAATGTACATCCTGCCAAAATGGAAGTCCGGATTTCAGAAGGTGAGCAGATCAGCCGGCAGCTGACCCTTGCCGTTCAGAATGCACTGTTTACCAGGGAACGAATTCCGCAGATCTCGCTGGAACAGCAGAGCAGAAAACCGTCTTTCCGGGGGGAACGCCCGATTCCCGGCAGGGAAGCCGCGCCGGAACCCTTTGAACGTGCGAGACGTGCGGCGCAGAATCTCCTGCAGGCACCGAAATCCAATACATGGGAGAAACCGGCAGGCACAGCACCTGCACAGCCGCATCGTTCGCCAGCTGCACAGCCGGTACAGCCGTCACCTGCACAGCCGCGCAATCTGCAAACAGCACAGCCGGAACCTTCCATGACTATGCCGGAGCCGAATCAGAAAACATCATCGGTGCTGCGTGAAGCATCTGCCCCGTATGCCGGCAGGTCTTCCCATGCAGACAGGCCTTCAGATATAGACAGGCCTTCAGATACTGAGAGACAGCCGCATACGCTTCGGGAAACTGAAAAAGCTGAAAAAACTGAAAAGACACCAAAGCCCGAACAGACCGAACTCTTTCCGGAAAAGCTTCTGGAAAAATCCGCCAGACAGTTCCATCGCATGATCGGACAGTTGTTCGGAACCTACTGGCTGATTGAATTTCAGGATCACCTGTATATTGTCGATCAGCATGCAGCACACGAGAAGGTCATGTATGAGCGGCTGATGAAGGCGCACCGTGAGAAGACAATCCATTCACAGATGATCGCGCCGGCAAAAGTTCTCAGTCTGACAGGGGCAGAGGCATCCCTGCTGGAAATGCATCTGGACACCTTCCGCGAACTCGGATTTATTATCGAGCCGTTTGGCGGTTCCGATTACCGGATCACGGCCGTTCCTTCAAATCTGTACGGCGTATCTGTCGAACAGCTGTTTACGGATATCCTGGACAGTCTCGGCAGTCTGGGAAACCAGCCGGAAAATCTGATTCTGGAAAAGCTTGCATCCATGTCCTGCAAAGCTGCCGTCAAAGGCAATCACACCATGTCCGTGCAGGAGGCAGACGCGCTGATCAATGAGCTGCTGAAACTCGAAAATCCATACAACTGTCCGCACGGCAGACCGACCATTGTATACATGTCACACTATGAACTGGACAGAAAGTTTAAGCGCATCCTATGAATAAACAACCTTGTATCATTGTGACAGGACCGACTGCTGTCGGCAAAACAGCCTGTTCGGTTCTGCTGGCAAAACGCATCAACGGCACCGTTATCTCCGCGGATTCCATGCAGGTATACCGCGGAATGAACATCGGCTCCGCAAAAATCACACCGGAGGAGATGGACGGTGTACCGCATTATCTGATCGATATTCTCGAACCCGAAGAGTCATTTGACGTCTATCAGTTTCAGAAACGCGGCCGCGCCGCTGTTGATCTGTGCGCCGGTGAAGGACGGATTCCCATCATTGCAGGCGGCACCGGATTTTATATTCAGGCCCTGCTGAAAGAAATTGATTTTTCAGAGACAACCGGACACTCCGCATACCGGGAACTTCTGGTAGCACGCAGTCAGGAACCCGGCGGGACAGAAGCGCTCTTTTCGATGCTGCAGTCGTGTGATCCTGCATCTGCAGAGATCATTCATCCAAATAACCGGAAGCGGGTAATCCGCGCGCTCGAGTATTATCACGAGACCGGCCGGCCGATCTCTGCACACAATGCGGAACAGCATCAGAATCCTTCTCCCTTCCGCTATGCTTATTTTGTTCTGACCGATGACCGGCAGAAGATCTATGACCGGATTGACCGGCGCGTGGATCAGATGATTGCAGACGGGCTGGAGGAAGAAGTCCGGCAGCTGTATGCACGCGGACTCACGGAGGAAAATACATCCATGAAGGGACTCGGGTACCGCGAGTGGTTCCCGTATTTCCGCGGAGAATGCTCCCGGGAGGAAGTCATCCGGAAAATCAAAACCAATACCCGGCATTTCGCAAAACGTCAGCTGACCTGGTTCCGCCGGGAACCGGATGTCATCTGGGTTGATATTTCCGCATTTCAGTATGATTTTGCGGCGGTTGTTTCTCATATGCTGGAGATCTGCCGGGCGCGGGGGATCGTTTCTTTATAAATTTATTCTGCAGAATTGTTCTATAGGAGATTCACCATGCCGCAGAAAAAAATCATCATCATAGGGGCCGGCGCCTCCGGTCTGATGGCCGGCATCTGGGCGGCCAGAGGCGGCGCGCACGTGACAATTCTTGAGGGAAATGATAAGCCCGGCCGGAAACTGCTCGCAAGCGGCAACGGAAAGTGTAATCTGACGAACCTGACACAGGATCCGTCCTGCTACCGCGGAACCGATCCGCAGTATCTGTGGCAGATTATCCGCCGCTTTGATGTCGATCAGACCATTGCCTTCTTCACGGGACTCGGTCTGTATCCGAAGAGCCGTGACGGATGGATTTATCCCTGTACGGAGCAGGCGGAGACCGTTCTGAAACTGCTTCTTATGGAAGCGGAGCATCTCGGGGTACGGATTAAGACCAGAGAAGAAGTGCAGTCTGTCAGCAAAGCAGGGGCGGGCCTGACCGTCCGCACGAAGACGTGGTCATATCCCGCAGACGCTGTCATTGCAGCATGCGGCAGTCCTGCATCTGCTGTGCGCGGTTCTTCGGATACTGCAATCGCAATCGCGGAACAGACCGGGCAGCCGTATATTCCCTTTCTGCCCGCACTGGTTCCGCTGCATGTCCGCGGGGATTATGCAAAAAAATGGGCCGGCGTTCGGATTCAGGCATCTGTTTCACTGGTGATTGACGGTATGATGCAGATGCAGGAAGCGGGTAATGTTCAGCTGGCAGATTATGGCATTTCCGGCATCCCGGTCTTTCAGATCAGCCGGTTTGCCGTCCGGGCTGTCCGTGAAGCACGGAAAGACGTGCGGGTAATCCTGGATCTTGTTCCGTATCTGACAGAAGCCGAGCTGACAGGACGCATGGAAATGCAGCAGACAGCCGCTCCCTGGAAAACCGTACGGCAGCTTTTCTGCGGTCTGCTGCCGGAACAGCTGATTCCGGTGTTTATCCCGAAAAAGGCAGAGATTGCCGCAGCTGTTAAAGCAGTGAAGCAGATTGAACTGCATGTGACCGATGCTGCCGCAGGGCGTTTTGCACAGGTTTCTTCCGGCGGCATCTCCACAGCAGGACTTGATGAGAATCTGCAGTCCAGATACATGCCGGGCCTGTATTTTACCGGTGAAGCAGTTGATGCAGACGGAGCCTGCGGCGGATATAATCTGCAGTGGGCCTGGTCCAGCGGCTATGTGGCAGGCACCAGTGCCGCAATTTAACAGGAGATCCGTACGAAATGATCAGAATCACACAGCTGAAGCTGGAAATTCCGCATACAGAAAATGCCGTTCTGAAAAAAGCATGCAGAATGCTCCGGATCCGTCCGCAGGATATCCGTCATTTTCAGATCATCCGGCGCTCTGTTGATGCGCGCAGCAAACCACTGCTGTATTATACTTATACCGTCGAGCTGGAAGTGCCCGGCGAGAACAGGATTCTTCGGAATAATCGACATAAAAATATTACGCAAACCAGTTTGCCCGTTTACCGCTTTCCGGAACAGGGAAATGAAAAACTGCTGCATCCGCCGGTCATCATCGGAAGCGGTCCGGCCGGCCTGTTCTGTGCACATATGCTTGCATCACATGGATACAGACCTGTCGTACTGGAGCGCGGCGAAGAAGCATCTGCCCGCCGCAGAACGGTCGAGACATTCTGGGAGACCGGTCTGCTTCAGCCGGATTCCAACGTCCAGTTCGGAGAGGGCGGGGCCGGTACATTTTCAGACGGAAAACTGAATACCGGCGTCAAAGATCCGGCGGGACGGAACCGCCTGGTTCTGCAGATGTTTCACAATGCCGGTGCACCGGATGAAATCCTCTGCGATGCAAAACCGCATCTGGGCACAGATCTGCTTGTTTCCATTGTTAAAACGATGCGCCGTCAGATTATTTCCATGGGCGGCGAGGTACAGTTTCAGAAAAAAGTGACTGACATCCGTATTGAAGACGGCGCGGTCAAAGGGGTTCAGCTTGCAGACGGGACCTTTATCCCGGCTGAAATCGTGATCCCGGCCATCGGGCATTCTGCCCGTGATACCTATCAGATGCTTTACAGCAAGGGCATTTCCATGCGCATGAAGCCGATTGCTGTCGGTGTGCGGGCAGAGCATCCGCAGGCACTGATCAACCTGCAGCAGTACGGAACCGCGCATCCGGAACACGTCGGCGCCGCCGACTATAAACTGACTGCACAGCTTTCATCCGGAAGGGCTGCCTATACGTTCTGTATGTGTCCCGGCGGCTATGTCGTAAATGCGTCCTCTGAGCCGGGCATGCTGGCCGTTAACGGCATGAGCTATCACGCACGCGACGCGGAAAATGCCAACAGTGCCGTGGTCGTTACGGTGAGCCCGGATGATTACCTGAAGATGCGTGCAGCCTTACAGGATGACAGCTATGCTTCCGGCCTTCCCGAAGCACTATCCGGCCTGTTATTCGTCAGAAACCTCGAAGAAAACGCATACCGCGCGGGCTGCGGCGCAATTCCGGTGCAGCGTTTTTCTGATTTCTGCGCCGCGGCAAAAAGCAGAGATCTGCTGCCGGATTCCGCACCGCATACCGCTGCGTGTGCTGGTTTTTCCGGCCCGGGTACTGAATTCTCCAGTCCGGGTACCGGTCTTTCCGGCACCGGATACAATCCGGCACAAAAGTGGATGCCTGTGATGAAGGGCGCGTGGCATGCGGGCGATGTGTTTTCTATTTTCCCGGAGGAGATCGCTACAGGGATCGCGGAGGGAATCCTCTTATTTGACAGAAAACTGCCCGGCTATGCCCATCCGGACACGATTCTTTCCGGTGTGGAGAGCCGGACTTCATCACCTGTCAGGATCGACAGAGATGCCGGTTTTGAGAGCAATATCCGCGGTATTTATCCCTGCGGAGAGGGTGCCGGCTATGCGGGCGGCATTACATCCGCCGCCATGGACGGTATCAAAATTGCCGAGGCTGTCGCCTCGCGCTTCCAAAAATTTGGTTGATATTTTTTTGGATTCTTTCCGCTTTGTTCCTATACATAACACAGAAACTGTGATACAATTCTTTTGATCGTTTTTGAAAATCTGTTCTTATCATCTGTGCGGCATCTTCTGATGCTGCGATTGTTATGTCATGATAAGAGGAGAGAAACGTATGGATTATAACAAAAAAACGATCATGGAACTGCCGGAAGATGAGAGACCGTATGAAAAATGTCTTCAGAACGGACCGGCGGCACTTTCAGATGCAGAACTGCTCGCCGTGATTCTGCGGACAGGAACAAGAGGAAAATCATCCGTTGCCCTGGCGCAGGAAATTCTTTCACAGGCGGGCGCTTATACGGGTCTTGTGGGAATTATTCACCGTTCTGTTGAAGAACTGCGCACAATCCCGGGGATCGGGACCGTCAAGGCCGTACAGCTCCGGTGTATTGCTGAGCTTGCAAGGCGGATCGCCAGGACACCGGCTGAACGGCGGCTGAAATTTAATGACCCGGAATCCATTGCGGACTATTATATGGAAAGTCTGCGTCATGAGGAGCAGGAGATTGTGCTCTGCATGATGTTTGATACAAAGAACAATCTGCTGGGGGATGAGATCATAACAAGAGGGACTGTGAATCTTTCTCTGATCTCACCGCGTGAGATTTTTCTGGCCGCACTGGCCTGGCACGCCGTCCAGATTGTTCTGGTACATAATCATCCCAGCGGCGATGCGACGCCCAGTCCCGAAGATCTGCTCGTCACAGAGCGCGTGCGGACTGCAGGCGAGATGCTGGGGATCCATCTGCTGGATCACATCATTATAGGGGATATGTGTTTTGAGAGCATCTGCGGCGACCGGACAGTGTGGGAGATTTCTCCGGCGCAGCTTTCAATCGATGATTCTGCATTTTTTCAGACAGCAGAATTGTAGAAGAGAGGGGACCGATGAAGGATGGCGCTTCATCACAGTTTTGGAATTGATATTGGCACCAGTACGGTGAAAATATATGATCACAGCAGCGAACAGATTCAGAAAGAGCGCAATATGATTGCAATCCGCGATGCGGAATCTGTATTTGCAATCGGAAATGACGCTTATGAACTGTTCGGAAAAACGCCCGAGAACATCGAGGTATATACCCCGATGTCTAACGGGCGTATTAGTGATGTTTCCATGATGGAAGCAGTTCTTCATACACTTCTCGAGCGCACACAGAGCCGGATCGGTTACGGACCGTCCCTGTATTTTTCTGTTCCCACGGATATGTCTGAAATTGAAAAACGCGCCTATCACACCATTGCGTCCAGAGGGATGCTCAGAAGGAGCCGGATCTATATGGTGGAACGTGCAATTGCCGATGCGGTTGCTTTCGGGATTCCCATCACGAATCCCAGGGGAACCATGCTGATTAATTTCGGCGCGCAGAGCACCTGTTTTTCTGTCATTGCAGACGGGCGTATTCTGATCAGCACTGCAATTCCGATCGGCGGCCAGAGCCTCAATGATGCCATTGTGGCTGCCGTGCGCCGCAAGAATCATTTTATGATCAGCGGGAAAACGGCAAAACGGCTGAAGCTGTCTCTGACGGATCTTTCCGGCAGCAGGCTTGAGGCGCGCAAGGTGACCGGCATTGACACGCGGAACGGTCTGCCGCGCAGCGGTGTCGTGACGACATTCACGGTCACATCCGCAGTGCGTTCGGAACTCGATAAGATCATGGATGAGATTCTCCGCTTTCTGCAGCGGATCCCGCCGCAGGTGCGGACAGTCATTCTGGAGGAGGGAATCTATCTCTGCGGCGGCAGCACGAAGATTACGGGTCTCCCCAGATATTTAAACGACAGACTGGAATGTGCGGTGCGCATCTCCGGACATTATGACCTTCACACAGTCTGCGGAATCAAGGAAATTATTTCAGATGCGTCTTTCAAAACGTATCTTGCATAGATAAACAGAGGATGTCATGAAGAGAAACAAACGCAAACATATTAAGAGCAGGCATATTCTCGTGTGTCTGATATTTGCCTGTATTGCGATGATTGCACTGACGCTTACCAGTCTGCTGCCGGTGGCACCGCTGCAGCAGGCCGGCGGAATCGCAATCGTTCCGCTGCAGAACGGCATCAACCATGTCGGAACCTGGCTGACCGGACAGGCCTCCGGATTCCAGAATGTCAAAGAACTCAGCGCGGAAAACAAAGAACTGAAAGCGCGCGTCGATGAACTTGAGGCAGAGAACACCACACTGGCCCGCGAACAGGATGAACTCAAACGGCTGCGGGAACTGTACCAGCTAGACGGCGATTTCTCACAGTATGAGAAGATCGGAGCGAATGTCATCGCCAAAGAATCCGGGAACTGGTTTCATCAGTTCACAATTAACCGCGGCAGCAATGACGGCATTGCGGTTGATATGAATGTGGTCAGCGGAAGCGGTCTTGTCGGCATTGTCACACAGGTCGGAAGCAACTGGGCGATCGTGCGGTCGATTATTGATGATGCCAGTAATGTCAGCGGCATGACAGCCACAACGCTGGATACCTGTATTGTATACGGCGATATGAGTGCGATGGAAGATGACCGTCTTCCTTTCGGCCAGATGAATACGGAAAATGAGATTATCGCCGGCGAGAAAATTGTCACATCCAATATCAGTGACAAGTATCTGGAAGGCATTCTGATCGGATACATTATGGAAGTCGACGAAGATTCCAACCGCCTGACCAAGACCGGGTACATTGTTCCGGCCGTGGATTTTGCGCATCTCCAGGAGGTGCTTGTGATTAAGCAGACGAAAGATACCGGAGGTGGGAAATGAGGCGCCGCATCATTGTTTCGGCCATCACCATCCTGATTCTGGCACTGCTGCAGATGTCTGTGCTGCCATGGATACCGGCGGTATTCCTGCGGCCGAATCTGCTGCTGATCTTTGTCGTCTCGACCGGCTTTATGCGCGGCAGACGCAGCGGGATCTGGATGGGATTTGCGGCAGGCCTGGTGCTTGATCTCTTTTACGGGCCGGGCCTTGGTTTTCACGCACTTATTATGATGCTGATCGGATATGCCAACGGATTTCTCTGCAAGATTTTCTTTGATGAAGATCTGAAGATGCCGGTAATCCTTGTATCGATTTCCGAATTCTTTTACGGATTCTGTTTCTTTCTGTACAGCATCTTCAGCGGCGGGCATTATACCTTCGGGAAATACCTGCGGCTGGCAATTATGCCGGAGCTTGTTTCATCTGTAATCTTTACATTTATTCTGTATAAAATCTTTTTCAGAATCAACCAGAAGCTCTCGGCTTATGAACTGGAGGAGCAACAGTCACCTTGGCTAAGAAAATAATCAGGAAACTGCAGCAATTTTTTACAAACCGGATTATCCTGCTGCTCATTGTCTTTCTGACAATGAGTCTGATTCTTGTTGCACGGATTTTCAAGCTGCAGATTGTTGATGGAAGAACCTATGCTGACAATTTTACGGTTATGACCAGCCGGAAGCGGATGGTCCCGGGTACACGCGGCAATATCTATGATGTAAAGGGCAAGCTGCTGGCTTACAACGAGCTTGCCAATACCGTTACCATCGAGGACAACGGAAGCTATAACACGACGCGTGAAAAGAATCTGGCGATGAACGGCGAGATCTACGAACTGACTTCACTGATCGTCGAGAAGGGAGACCTGCTTTCCCATAATTTCCACATCATAGTCGATGAAGATGATAATTACGTCTTTGACGTCGATGAAGGTGTTTCCAGAGACCGTTTCCGCGCCGATATTTTCGGCTACCAGCGCGCGGATGAGATGACAGAAGCGGAGGCAAATGCTTCGGCTGATGAGATCATGCATTATCTCGCCTCCGAGCGTTTCATGCTGGTGAATGAAGAGAATCCATACACGCCGGAAGAGCTCGAGAGCAACGGAATCCCGCAGGAGCTGACCAAAGAAGAGATGCTGCGCATCATTATCGTGCGGTATCAGCTTTCACTGATCAGCTACCAGCGCTATGTTCCGGTAACCGTCGCAGAGGACGTCTCAGACGAAACCGTCGCTGCGATCGAGGAGCGTTCCGATCACCTGCAGGGTGTTTCGATCTCTGAGGATTACAAGCGTGTCTACAATGATCCGATGGCCTTTGCGCCGATCATCGGGTATACCGGAAAACCGTCGGCAGAAGAACTGGCGGAACTTGAAAAACAGAATGATCAGTACACCAGCAACTCCATCATCGGCAAAGCCGGCATTGAGCAGTACATGGAGACGACCCTGCAGGGAACAGAAGGATCGGAGGACATCACCGTCGACAACCTTGGAAAGGTCCTTTCCATCGATGAAAAATCCCGTGTCCAGCCGGTGCAGGGAAACGATGTTTACCTGACAATCGATTCGGAACTGCAGAATGCATGTTATCAGATACTTGAACAGCGCATTGCCGGTATTCTGCTGCTGCGTCTGCAGAACACCAAATACGGCCCGGAAGAAGTGGAAGATGCCGACAATGAACTTTACATCCCGATTTACGATGTATATTATGCACTGATCAACAACAATGTCATCGACATCACGCATTTCTCCGAGGCTGATGCAAGCGAGACGGAGAAAGCTGTATATGAGCGCTATCAGCAGAAGCAGGACCAGATCCTGAAATGGATCACAGAGGAACTCGGCGGCGGCGCAATGCCGGCCTACAAGGACCTCACAGATGAATACAAGGATTATCTTGACTACATCTGCAACCGGTATCTGATCCAGGACACCGGCATCCTGAATTCTGATAAGATGGATGAAAGCGACGACATTTATCAGGCTTATTTCAAAGACGAGAGTGTGTCCTTTATCGACTTTCTGCACTATGCGGCAAAGCAGGACTGGATCGATATTTCAAAGCTTGCCAATGACAGCAGCTATATGGATTCCGAGGAAATCTATCAGGCCGTCATTGACCACCTGGTTCTGCATCTGGTAGACCGCACTGCATTTGCCCGGATCATTTATCACTATATGCTGCTGGACGATCAGGTCGATCCTGCCGATCTCTGTAAGATTCTGTATGATCAGGGAATTCTGAATTCCCATGATGATCTTTATGCAGAACTGCAGAGCGGCGGTATTGTTCCGTATGATTTTATGGCAGAGAAGATCCGCTCGCTGGAAATCACACCGGCCATGCTCGCGCTGGATCCCTGTTCGGGTTCGATCGTGATCAACGACCCTGATACCGGCGAGGTACGAGCACTGGTCACGTATCCAGGCTATGACAATAACCGTCTGGCAAACGAAATGGACACCGACTATTACAACAAACTTTACAATGATCTTTCCACGCCGTTCTACAACAAGGCGACGCAGCAGCTGACCGCGCCCGGTTCGACTTACAAGCCGGTCATGGCGGCCGCCGGCCTGAATGAGGGCGTCATCAATATGGACACGGAAATCGAGTGTACCGGTCTGTTCGGTGTGGACATTCTGGATGAGAGCGACCAGCTTCACTGCTGGTACCGCACCGGTCACGGATCACTGGATGTAATCGGCGGAATCCAGCATTCCTGCAATGTCTTCTTCTGTACCATCGGGTACCGTCTCGGACTCGACTCGGAAGAGAACTTCAGCCAGAATACCTCACTGGCAACGATCCAGAAATATTCCGCCATGTTTGCACTCGATCAGAAGACGGATATTCAGATCACAGAATCATCGCCGCATGTCACGGATGATCTTGCGATTCCTTCCGCAATCGGTCAGGGCGCGCATCAGTACACAACCTCACAGCTGTCGCGCTATGCAGCCACCATTGCCAACGAAGGGGTCAGTTATGACCTGAATCTCCTGAGCAAGGTGACCGATCCGGACGGCAATCTGCTGAAGGAATTCTCACCGACCATTGCAAAGAAGACAGAACTTCCGGATTATATCTGGGAGGCGATCCACCAGGGTATGCATGAAGCCATGCAGGAAAATGAGACCATGATGCTTCTGCCGTTTGACGTATACGGCAAGACAGGAACGGCGCAGGAAGCCAACAACCGGCCGAGCCATTCTCTGATCATCGGTTCCACCACTTATAATGATGATGCGATCGCATTTGCCATCCGTATTGCCTACGGATACAGTTCACAGAACTCCTGTCTGGTGGCCAGCGATGTTCTTCAGTATTATTACAATACGGAAGATGAAGGACAGATCCTGACCGGCAATGCAGCAGAGGGCGGTGTCTCCAACGTCGCGGTAACCGACTGATATACAGGTAAAAATATATGCTGTCTCAATACAAACTCAAGGATTATAATTTCATATTGATCCTGCTGGTCGCGGCACTCAGTGTGCTTGGGATCATGCTGGTCGGGTCCGCTGATCCGTCTCTTCGTTCCAGGCAGATGTACGGCGCCATTGCGGGTGCCGTGATCATGGTGATTGTGTCGCTGTTTGACTACAGCTGGGTACTTAATTTTTCCAGGATTCTGTATGGCATCAATCTCGGGCTTCTGATTGTCGTGCTTCTGACCGGCGATGCCCGCAAAGGTGCCTCACGCTGGCTGCAGATCGGCAGCTTTCAGTTTCAGCCGACAGAGCTGGCAAAAATATTTCTGATTCTGTTTTTTGCCATGTATTTCATGAAAAATGAAGAAGCCATCAATACGCCGGCAAATATTTTCAAATCCGTTCTGCTGCTGCTTCCGCCGCTTGCGCTGATCGCCATGCAGCCGGATCTGAAAAACACCATCACGATCACGCTGATTTTTTTCCTGCTGATCTATGTGGCAGGACTCAGCTACCGGCGGATCGGAACGATCCTTCTTATTGTGATCCCGGCCGCCGCGATTTTCCTGCTGCTAGTCACGCAGACCAATCTGCCGATCATCAAGGAATATCAGCGAAACAGAATCATGACCTTCTTTGAAGGCGATGAAGAAGAGTACTCGGAGTCGGCGATTCAGCAGCGCAATTCCATCACGGCGATCGGATCCGGACAGCTGACCGGCAAAGGCCTGAACAACAATGAGGTTTCTTCCTCAAACCGCGGCAATTTCGTTGCCGAGCTGCAGAACGACTTCATCTTTGCCGTGGCAGGAGAGGAGCTCGGGTTTGTCGGGTGCTTCGTCATCATCCTGCTGTTGTTCCTGATTGTTCTGCAGTGTCTGCTGACGGGAAGGCGGGCGAAGGATCTCTCCGGGACGCTGATCTGCAGCGGCGTGGCCTCGATGATTGCCATACAGAGCTTCATCAATATCTGCGTCGCGACGGGACTGTTCCCGAATACCGGTACTCCGCTGCCTTTTGTCAGCTATGGTCTGACTTCGCTTTTCTGCATGTACATGGGCATTGGTTTCGTGCTCAATGTCGGTCTGCAGAATCGTAATTACTACATGGTTTAGGAGAATGCAGCATGTCAACTTCACGAAAAAGACGTCAGCAGAAGCTGGTCAGAAACATGATGATTATTTTCATCACGGTTATTCTGGTTCTGCTTGGCATTGTCGGTTATCTTTACTTTAATACATCAGATGATCCCATGGATCTCACGGCGGCTTACCAGATGCCGGGAAGCCGCGGCGCAGAAATCGCCGAGGCGGCCACAGCGGTTCCGTTTGCAAAGAACCTGTGTGTCTCTGAGAGCAATGTAGACCTTCTGAATACCAGTTTTCAGTATCCGCAGGAACACGGGCTGCTCTTTAATCTTGAGACCTGTGAGGCAAAATTTTCCTGTAATATTTATGACCGGATTTATCCTGCCAGTATCACCAAGATTATGACGGCAATTCTGTATATCCGGTATGCCAATCCGGAAGACCGCGTAACCATCACGAGTGATGACGTCAATATGGAGGCGGATTCCCAGCTCGCCGGTCTGGAGGTGGGCGACACGGTTACCATGCAGCAGCTTTTCTCTGCGCTGCTGGTTTACTCTGCCAATGATGCGGCGATGGCAATTGCCAGACAAATCGGCGGCGATGTAGACCGGTTCGTCCTTCTGATGAATGAAGAGGCTGCCAAGCTCGGCATGACCGGAACACATTTTGCAAATCCGCACGGTCTGCACGATGAAGAGCATTACACGACGCCGTACGATGTCTATCTGATGCTGAATGAGGCCGCAAAGCATACGGAAATCACGGATATCATGAAAAACTCCATCTATAAGCTGGAGGTAACCGGCCAGGACGGCAAGGTCCGCACCTACAACCTGGATGCCACCGACAAATACTTAAGCGGAGAGCACGATATCCCGGAAAATGTTACGATTATGGCCGGCAAAACCGGTACAACGGATGAGGCGGGAAGCTGTCTCGCACTGGCTGTGCAGAACCAGTACGGCGTTCCGTACATTGCGATTGTTATGAATGCGCCGAACAAAACTGTGCTCTATGAAGACATGGACACACTGCTTACAGAGACCAACGCTTAAAAGACTTGTAATTTCATTCACCAGACACTATAATATTGTTATACGAACAATGCTTAAATTATAAACAAGGAGGGCACCGCTTATGGTTCAGTTCGTTGTCGGAAACGAGGGAAAAGGAAAGACACGGTATTTGCTCGAGCAGGCAAATGCAGCAATTAAGGAAGCATCCGGAAACGTTGTTTATTTAGATAAAAGTTCCAGTAAAATGTATGAACTCAACAATCGGATCCGTCTGATTGATCTGTCCAAATACCCGCTCAAGAGCAGCGATGAGTTTATTGGCTTTATCTGTGGAATCATCTCACAGGATCATGACCTGGAGAAGGTCTACGCGGACAATTTCATCCGTGTGGCAAAGGTTTCTGATGATACACTTGATTCTGTAATTTCTGAGATTGATAATATCAGCAGTTTGTACAATGTCGACTTTATCCTGAGTATCTCGAAAGACAAAGAAGAGCTGTCACCTGCGCTGCAGGAAAAAGTAATAGAAGCACTTTGATCATTACATAACGGATCTTCATTCCGTTGAACAGTGCTAAATAAACAGGCTGAGTATGATGGCGGACATCCGTAACCATGCTCAGCCTGTCTGATGTCAGGAGAACTGATTTGGCAAAGAAGCAGAAAAACAGCGGATTCCATCTGAATATTGGAATTGTGATATTCGGGGCACTGGTACTGTACCTCGTTATTACGATGTTTCTTTATCTGACGCGGGTGCACACGGAAACCTACCAGGTCACCTCCGGTACGCTTTCCAAGAATGAAACGTATGCGGCAATCGCACTGCGGAGCGAGCACATTGTGACAGCTGATGCAGGCGGATATGTCAATTATTTCATCGCCGACGGCATGAAAGCGGCCCGGGATGAGGCGGTCTGCATCGTCAGTCCGCAGCAGGACCTCGTCAAAAAGCATGCGATCACATCCGATGATCTGGCGCAGATCCGCCAGCTGGCAGACCGCTATGCGAGAGCGTATGACCGCAATCAGTTCCGCAGTGTCTATGATCTGAAGTTTTCACTCGATACCAGTGTTTACGGCGCATCAGAATTTGCCGCGACAGACGGCAAACTCTATTATGCCGGCAAAGACGGTATCATATCCTATTCAAGCGACGGCTATGAGAGTAAGACCGCAGATCAGATCAGTTCCGATGACTTCTATACCAAATCGTATCACAAAAACCAGCTGAAAAGTGATGCCAGTGTTTCAGCCGGCAGTCCGGTTTACCGTCTGATCGACAGTGAGAACTGGTCCATCGTGCTTGCACTTTCGGACCACCAGTACAAGCGTCTGACCGATTCTGACAGAACCAGGATCCGAGTCCGCTTTGCCAAAGACGGACTCTCGGAGACGGGCAATCTGCGCTTCTTCGATTCTGATGGTGTGCATTATGCGGAAATCACCTTTACCGATGGAATGGTGCGTTATTGCAACGACCGTTTTCTGAATGTCGAGCTGGTTACCAATACGGTTACCGGACTTAAAATTCCGAAATCTGCTGTCATCGAAAAGACGTTTTACGCGGTCCCTGTGAACTTTGTCACAGAAGGCGGTGATTCCGGGGATTCGGGCTTCTTAAAAGAAGTGACAGATGAGAACGGGGTGGTATCGACCTCCTTTGTCGAGGCCACATTATATGAGGAAACGAAGCCTGTCAATCAGGCGGATATCGCATATTACTTTGTCGATACGGAAACATTCAGCCGGGGAGATGTTCTGATCAAACCGGATTCCGATGAACGCTTCCAGATCGGCACGACCGCAAAGCTGAAAGGTGTTTACTCTACCAATAAGGGCTATGCCGTATTCCGGAAGATTCAGATTCTGGATGAAGATGATGAATCGTGTATCATTGCAGAAGGAACATCATTTGGCGTGACACAGTATGATTATATTGTGCGGAACGGAGACCGGGTGAAGGAGTCGGATATTCTGCACTGAACGGAGAAAATAAAGATGGGTGAATTAACAATAAATTTGGAGAAGGTCGAGGCGCGGGTTGCGGCTGCGTGTGCGCGGGCCGGCAGGGACCGCAGTGATGTGACACTGATCGCCGTCAGTAAGACGAAGCCGGTTCCGATGCTGGAAGAGATTTACAGTGATGGGGTCCGTGATTTCGGTGAGAATAAGGTGCAGGAGATCTGTGCAAAGCAGCCGGTTCTTCCGGATGATATCCGGTGGCATATGATCGGGCATCTGCAGACCAATAAGGTGCGCCAGGTGATTGATAAGGCATGTATGATTCATTCTGTCGATTCGCTGAAGCTTGCACAGGTGATTGAGAAGGAAGCTGCGAAAAAGGATCTGATTGTGCCGGTTTTGTTTGAAGTGAATGTCGCAGAAGAGGAGAGTAAATTCGGTGCGCGCGCAGAAGAGACTGCTGCCATAATCCAGGAGATTTCTCTGCTCCCGCATGTGCGTGTCAGAGGACTCATGACAATTGCTCCCTTTGTCGATGATCCTGAGGAGAATCGCCCTGTTTTCCGGCGCCTGAAAGAATTAAGTGTTGACATTGCCGGGAAAAACATTAATAATGTATCTATGTGTGATTTGAGCATGGGGATGACCGGCGATTTTGAAGTTGCGATTGAAGAAGGTGCAACATTCGTCCGGATCGGAACCGCGATATTCGGTGCACGTAATTACGACAAATGATAGGAGCATAACCGATGAGTTTTTTAGATAAGTTCCTGAATGCAGTACGATTGAATGACGATTATGATGATGATGATCAGTTCTTCGATGAAGAAGAGTATGACGAAGAAGATGATCCCATTGTAGAAGAAGCGCCGCTCCCGGAAGAACCGGCTGAAAAACCCAAAAACCGCTTTTTCCGCAAGATGAATGACCAGGAGGAAGATCTCTTATCTGACACCGGCAGAACGAGTGTCCGGACCGAAGCCCGCACCGTGCGCACTTCAAGATCTGCTTCCACAGCTTCGTCCAAAGTAACCCCGATGAAACGACAGACAGCCGCCCGCGGTGAGATGGAGGTATCTGTGATCCGCCCGACTTCCATGGAAAATACGCGTGAAATAGCAGATACACTGCTTTCAAACTGTACGGTTGTTCTGAATCTCGAAGGAATTGATGTAGAACTCGCACAGCGCATTATTGACTTTGCCTGCGGCACCTGCTATGCCATTGACGGAAGTCTGCAGAAGGTTTCCAGCTACATCTTTATTCTCACACCTGCGAATGTTGAGATTTCCGGTGATATTCAGGATATCCTGAACGGTGGAATTCCTTCGATCCGTTCCGGTTTCTGATCTGACAATATGCGAGAGATTGAGCAATTTCAAAAAAGAATCACTGAGCTGGCGGACCGCGCCTATGCACGCGGGATTGTCCTGTTCAGTGATTTTCTTGATTTAAATCAGCAAAATGCACTCCGGGGAATCCGCTGGAAAGAACATGGAATCCAGCTGCGGATCTCCGGCGGGTATTCCGATGCAGAGCGTCAGATGGCCGCATTTGTCCCTGATGCTCTTTCTTTTTCAGATCCCTCAGAGAACACTTCTGCTTTGCATCCCGGAGAGGCTGCCCCCGGCTGGCCGTTTCCGATCGCCGTGATTTCTGTCAGGCCATCTGCGCCCCGTTATGCGGAGAACCTGTCACACCGGGATTTTCTTGGCAGCATTCTATCCCTGGGGATTGAGCGAAGTCTGATCGGGGATCTGATTGTCCGCGAGAATACAGCATCTGTTTTCTGTGTGGAACGCATGGCTTCCTACCTCTGTGCGGAACTGACACGTGTGCGTCACACAGAAGTACTGACAGAACAGCATGCCCCCGACAGCATCTCGCTGTCGATTGCGACAGAAGAACAGATTGGAAGTGTCGCCTCGCTTCGTCTGGATGCGCTGATTGCACTGGCTTTCGGGATTCCGCGGTCACGCGCCTCACTTCTGGTACAGAGCGGCGTCGTTTTCGTAAATGCAAAGCTAGTTACCTCCAACGGACATCCGCCGCATGAAAATGATCTGATCTCTGTGAGAGGACTCGGAAAATGCAGATTCTGCCAGGTTCTGCATCAGACCAAAAAGGGCAGAATGATGGTCCGGATGGAACGTTTCATCTAAAGGCTTTCATCTAAAGGCTTTCATCTAAAGGCTTCATCGAAAGGCTTCATCGAAAGGCTTCATCGAAAGAAAGGAACAGCATGGAAACATTACGTATTGAATAAGCTGCGCAGGGTATGGAATTCTCTTATGAAATTGTCTGGCAGAACAGTTTTCCGGAGCTCGCGGAATGTCTGGCTCACGCCGGCCTTCAGCCCGGAAAAATCTGTATTGTCACAGACACCAATATCGCACCGCTTTATCTGGAAGCAGTGGAAGATGCATTAAAAGAATTTCCGGCTGCCGTTTTTTCTTATATCATGCCGGCGGGAGAGCAGCACAAGAATCTCGATACCGTCCGCGCGCTCTATACATTTCTGATTGAAGAGCATTTTGAGCGAAAAGATCTGCTGATCGCACTCGGCGGCGGGGTTGTCGGGGATCTCACCGGTTTCACCGCTTCGACGTATCTGCGCGGGATTGATTTTGTACAGGTTCCGACAACACTGCTCGCACAGGTTGACAGCAGCGTCGGCGGCAAAACAGGCGTTGATTTCGACCAGTACAAGAATATGGTCGGCGCTTTTCACCAGCCGCGGCTGGTCTACATGAATCCGGAAACACTGCGTACGCTTCCCGGTGACCAGTTCGCCTCCGGGATGGCGGAGATCATCAAAAGTGCATTGATCTGTGACAGCACATTCTTTGACTGGCTGGAGGAACACAACAAACAGATCCGGGACAAGGAGCCGGACGCCCTGACACATATGATCCGCACCTGCTGTGCCATCAAAGCACGGGTCGTTGCCGAAGATCCGAAGGAAACCGGACTTCGTGCAATTCTGAACTACGGACATACTGTCGGGCATGCGATCGAAAAGCTTTCCAACTTCCGGATGCTGCACGGGCACTGTGTTGCCCTTGGCATGCTCGCTGCGCTGTCTGTCGATCAGAAGCGCGGTACCATTCAGGCTTCTGATCTGCTCCGGATCCGGGCACTGCTGGCCGCTTCATCGCTGCCGCTGTACACCTCCGGATTAGAGGCAGAAGCTGTATTAAATGCCATGCGGTCTGATAAAAAAATGGAAGCCGGACGGATTAAATTCGTTCTGCTGCGCGAGATCGGCAGCGCGGAAATCTGCCGGACACTGACGGACAGCGATCTGCTGGATGCCGTGCAGGAAGTCGTCCGCGCCTGAGAAGAGTGGGGTTGTCTACATGAAAGATTCTGCAAAACAAAAAACAGCCGGGTTTTACCTGACTGCAATTCTGGCGGTTCTGGTTCTGACCGCCGCTGACCGGATCACGAAGCATCTGGCTGTCATACATCTCAAAGATCAGCCGCCCGTTCCGATTATCCGCGGTGTCCTTGAACTGCAATATCTGGAAAACCGTGGCGCAGCCTGGGGAATGCTCTCCGGAAAACAGTGGTTTTTCTGGATCGTAACCGTTGTCTTCCTGGTGATCTGTCTGATCTACCTGATCAAGGCACCGGCCGGCAGACGTTACCGTCCGCTCACGATTACCGTCCTGTTTCTCGCAGCGGGGGCAATCGGAAATTTCATCGACCGGATCACACAGCGCTATGTTGTGGATTTCATTTATTTCCGGCTGATTGATTTTCCGATTTTCAATGTGGCAGATATCTATGTTTCGGTTGCTGTCACGGTGCTGATCCTGCTGATTCTGTTTTACTACAAGGAAGATGATTTTTCCTTCCTGAAATAATCAACTGAGCTGTTGAAGGTCCAGTTGCCCTTTCACAGCTTAATGATACAAAAAGGATCACATTTATTTGATGGAAACATACACATTTACCGTACAGGATTCTGAGAGCGGCATGCGCATCGATGCATATCTTGCAGCCTGCCTGCCGGATGCATCCCGCGCTTATGTACAGAAACTGATCAGGGAGAACCAGGTACAATGTAACAGCCGCCCGGTAAAGGCCAATTACCGGGTACAGACGTCTGACTGTGTTGTGATCGTCCTTCCGGAGCAGAGGGAGCCGGAAATTCTCCCGGAAAATATTCCGCTGGATATTCTCTACGAGGATGCGGAACTGCTTGTTGTCAACAAACCGAAGCAGATGGTCGTGCACCCGTCTGCAGGACACACAGAACACACGCTGGTCAATGCGCTTCTGTATCACTGCGCCGGAAGTCTCTCCGGCATCAACGGCGTCTTAAGGCCCGGTATCGTTCACAGAATCGATCAGGACACAACCGGTGCGCTTGTCGTATGTAAAACGGACCGCGCGCACCGTGCACTTGCAGAGCAGCTCGCCGTACACAGCATTACGCGCAGATACCGCGCAATCTGCATCGGAACCCTGAAAGAAGAGCAGATGACCATCACCGGCAACATCGGCCGGCATCCGGCTGACCGGAAAAAAATGGCGATTGTAAAGTCCGGCGGAAAGCCCGCTGTGACACATGTAAAGCTGCTGGAAAATCTTTCAAAGGGATATGCTTATATCGAATGCGAGCTCGAGACCGGGCGCACCCATCAGATTCGTGTCCATATGGCCAGTATCGGGCATCCGATTCTGGGGGATCCGCTCTATGGACCGAAGAAACAGCCGGTCGGCGGCCTGCAGGGACAGGTTCTGCATGCGATGGTAATCGGTTTCATCCATCCTGTCACCGGAAACTACCTGGAAGTAACCGCGCCGCTCCCGTCTGAATTTGAAGCGACATTAAGAAAGCTGACATAATATAATTATGTCAGCTTTCTCCTTTCTTATACATATATACATTGTAAATCTTATTGCGTATCCTGTTTCGTATTCTGTTTTGCTTCGATTTCCTGCTTTTGTTTCTTGCTGTTTTCCCGTTCCTCATCACGTCTCTGCAGCCACGGTGATAAATAATCCCGCATGATGAAATCGAAGATTGCCGCAAATGGGATGGCAATCAGGATGCCTGCCACACCCATCAGCCTGCCGCCGATAATGATACAGACCAGGATCCAGAGCGAGGAGACGCCAAACGTGCCGCCGAACAGCTTCGGTTTCAGAATATAGCCGTCAATCGTCTGCAGAATCACCGTAAAGATAATGAACCACAGTGCCTGCCAGGGATTGACCAGAATCAGAATAAATGCACCGATGACACCGCCGGCAATCGGTCCGAAGGTCGGTGCCAGGTTGGTGATGCCGACAATCACAGATACCAGAATCGCATAGGGCATATTTCCGATCGTCATAAACACGAAATTGGCAACGCCGACAATCAGGCCGTCTATCAGATCATAGATCACATAATCAATCAGAATTTTATTACAGCGGGTCAGAAAATGACTGACGCCTTCATAGCGGTCCTCTTTGATAATAAAAGACAGCATCCAGCTGCAGCCGTCCATCAGGCGGGATTTATCCAGCAGAAAATAAATCGCCAGAATAAAGGATACGACGATATTGAACAGGCGCGTACCGATTGAAAAAGAAGTATTGATCACCCGGTTTGCAAGCTGCGGCAGAACCTCCCCGATCCGCTCCAGAATCTTGTTGGTCGCATCTGTAACACTGCTGAGATCTACGCGGTCGCTGGATACACGGCTGGCTGCCCGTTCAATCAGTCTCTCCAGAGAATTCACATAGTAACTGAAGTTATTCGCAATATTTGCAATACTGCTGATCAGCTGCGGCAGAAGCGAAACCAGAAGCAGTATGATGCCCGCCAGTACGATCACAATCGACAGCAGGACAGAAAATGTGCGCTTCATGGATTCCTTTTTGATCATCGAGAAAATTGTGCGCTGAAACAGCCGCGCCAGCGGATCGATGATATAGGCCATCACGATTCCGATCAGCACAGGCGAAAACAATTTGAACAGCGAGCCGAACGCGCCGAAAATATCGCCCAGATGCATCAGAATCACATAGAAGAGGATTGCTGTGCATGCTGCAATCGTATAGGGTCCGAACGTGTGTTTTAACCATCCTTTGAACTTCATGGTATCATACAACTCCTTATTGTAAGCAAACTGTCATGCGGGAAAAATCTTATAAGTCGTTCGTATCAGTCTTTCTATCAGTATTTGTATCAGTCTTCACGCAGCTGAACGGCTTTTGCGGCACTTCTGCGGCGCGCATCGCTCATGGCTGCGTAATGCGTCTTCGTTGTATTGACATCCTTGTGTCCGAGTACATCTGCAACCAGATAGATGTCACCGGTTTCCTGGTACAGTGCCGTGCCGTACGTACTGCGCAGCTTATGCGGCGTTATTTTCTTGGTAGAAGTCACCTGCCGGGCGTATTTCTTCACCATGTTTTCAACGGTTTTCACACCGATCCGCTTCCGCTGGGAAGAGTAGAAGAGTGCGTGCTCATGTCCGGGAACAGGTGTTACCGCCGCACGGTCATTCTCAATATAATCTTCCAGTGCACGGGCTACTTCATCGCCGAAATAAACCATCATTTCATTGCCGCCCTTGCGTACAACACGAATCCCGCCGTTCCGGAAATCGACGTCCTCCAGATCCAGCCCGACACACTCTGAAACACGGATGCCGGTTCCCAGAAGCAAGGTCAGAATGGCCAGATCCCGGACGCGGTTTTTCTCATAATAACTCCGCTGATGTGCCGACATGGATGCATCTGTGCCGGTTTCCACCAGATCCAGCAGACTGGCGACTTCTCCGGCATCCAGCCGGATGATATCTTTCTTATGTAACTTCGGCATGTCGATCAGCAGCGTCGGATTGGTCCTGATCAGTTCATGCTTATAATAATATGCATAAAAAGTCCGCAGCGCTGACAGCTTTCGCTTGATGCCTTTTTCCCCGTTGGTAATCAATGAACCGGTTTTCGGATCCCGATATACCTTCAGATATTCAATATATTCCTCAAGGTCCAGCGCCGTGATGCGGTCAAGATCATCAAGCCTGAAATCACGGATTTCATAGTTCTTATAAGCAGGATTTTCCGAGATCAGAAACTGAAAAAACACCCGGATGTCATATGCATATTTACAGCGTGTATTTGTCGAAGTCGTAATACTGGATGCACGGAAATAATCACGTGCAAAGTCAGGCAGCGACTTCAGAACACTGCGCAGTTTGATTGTATTGTCCAGATCTGTCTGTTCATGATACGTTACACGTTTCTCCATATTACAGATGATTGCCTCCATATATCTGTCAGAAAGGGAAAAACCACTTCTGAAGCCCCTTAACTTTTCGATAAACCTGTGTTTTCCGAATAGTTGTGTCTCTCCTGATTAAGATACCGCAGCCGGACGCGATTGTCAAGACAGACAAATGACTTGCCCGTACTGCTTACTGCTTCTCTTCTTTAATAAAAAGACCTTCTAATACACAAATACCGGTCTGTCTGCACGGATCATCTGTTTCAGAGTTTCTGAACAAGACACTGCGCGAGCATGTAATTTCAGAACAAAACACTGAGCAGACATGTAATGGTAAAAAACGATACCAGTGTTGTCGTCAGGATTACCTTCGACAAGGTTGCTGTCGGATAGCCTTCTTTTTCTGCAAGGATCAGCGGCATATTTGCAGCCGGAAGTGCCAGCATGAGGCAATACGCCAGAATCATATCTGAATTGCAATGCATCCACTTCAGGATCAGAGTCATTGCTGCAGGCAGAGCCAGCATCCTGTAAATGATGTAGCGCCATACAATCCGGTCCTGAAAACATTTTATGATCGACTGCTGTGCAATGGATGCCCCCAGCATAATCATCGTCAGGAAGGTTGTGGAGTTTCCGAGATACCGGACAAAGCTGGCCGGCATATCAGGCACGGATATGCGGAACCAGTAAATCAACAGTGCCGCAACGCCTGAAACAGTTCCGGGACTGATCAGCTTCTTCAGTTTGATCCCCTCTCCGCCCAGAACCAGAACACCATGTGTGTACATATAGATGCTGAACATGATGTTGAAAATAATCACGTAGATCATGGCATTTTCCGGAAGAATTGCCGTGGCCAGCGGAATCCCGATAAACCCTGTGTTGGTATATACCGTCAGCATATGATAGAATCGGCGGTCTTCCTTCTGAACGCCAAGAAAACGAGGCACAACTGCTCCGAGCACACACAACAGTGCATACATGACCGCTGCAATCAAAAGTGCTGAAAGCACATCTTTTCTGTCTGCAGTGATATCTCCGGAAATAACTGCTGTAATCATCAGTGCCGGATTGGTAAAATCAACAATGAGAACAGAAAGCTGACGACAGAACCGGTTGTCGATCACGTTCTTTTTATAAGAACCATAACCGATCAGAACCAGGCAGGCGATCACCGCCATCTGCTGAAGAATTACAAATGTTTCTAATTGATAAGTCTGTGCTGACACGGTAAAAAACGTCTCCCGGGTTAATTAATCAGGAACCTGTCCCGTTACGTAATCATTATAGTTGATTCCTGTTGAAAGGTCAAAATAAAATAACAACTTCACAACGCAATTGTTCATTTTTGAGTTAACTTGACAAGCAAATAACAAACATTGGATCAGCATATGCACAAAATGTAATACAATGCTCGACAATTTACAATCTGTATGTCATCTCGATCCGCATTGTGCTAAAATATACACTGAAAACAAATACGTTATGGTGTTCCTAAGGAGGAGGCGGCAATTACTATGGGAAATGAAGTTTTACATCCGGATTGTTCTTATTGCGCAGAAGGCGAACTCGTTGCAAAATTCGGATACAAGATTTGTGAACTTCCGGCAAGCAAGATCTATCTGTTCAAAGAGCAGTCACATCCGGGCAGATGCATCGTTGCCAGCAAATGGCATGTATCTGAACTGATCGAGCTGACACCGGAACAGCGTGCCGCATACTTCGAGGACGTTGCAACCGTTTCACAGGCAATTCATGATCTTTATCATCCGGACAAAGTTAACTACGGTGCTTATGGAGATACTGCAGGACACATGCATATGCATCTTGTTCCGAAGTACAAAGACGAATTTGAGTGGGGCGGAATCTTCGCAATGGATCCGGACCGCAACAAACTGACAACCGATGAAGCATGTGAAGAAGTTGCTGCAAAGCTGCGCGAGGCCATTTTAAAATAATGTCTGCTGTGTTTTCAGACAACAGATTGATAAAAGCCAGGTGAATCTTTAAAGAGAAAGAGACTGCTGTCCTCTTCTGCAGGCGGGAATTAATTCCTGCAGAGGAACAGCAGTCTCTTTCCGTTCAGGGATGACAGGAATAACCGGTGCACGGGGTTGAGGTGGTGAACACCGGCATTCCTTCTATAAGGGGATCGAATAAAAGATAATTTGCTTAATTCTTATAATAAGGAATGCAGATCCTGTTGCCTGCATAGATCTGGTTGGCATCAGAAAGATGATTGATCCGGCAGACTTCTTCCACGTAAGCCTTCACACTCTGATCCGAACCGCTGCTGTATGCTTCGGCAATTGTCCAGAGCGTATCCCCGCTCTGCACTTCATAACTTGTATAATACTTTCCGGCTTTCGTATTCGTATCGAGATCGCCGGCCTTCGCCTGCCTGCCGGTGAAAAATACAGTGGCAACAAGGATCAGAACAATCGCAGCCGCAACAGCTGTAACGGTGTGCATGCTGGTCTTCCGGTTTCGCTTCTGTGCATAACGATATCCACTCTGTCTCATCTGCTCTGCTCCTCTCTCCATACTTTACTGCTCTCGCATCGAACACTTGTTCCATCTGATATCAGTATAGCCTCCGAACAAATGTTTGTCAACACTTTATTTCAAACATTTGTTCGATTATGATCTTGTGTCCGTTCCATAATTATGTTAAAATACCCGTAAGAAGAGATTCCTGCTGTACAGACAGAGATATGTTATTGCTGCGGCAGGGATCTGAAAAGGCCGCAGCACACGAAAAGGATTGATAACCATGAAGAATGATAAACGCAGTGATAAACAGAAAGAGATCCTCTCCTTTCTCAAGCAGGAGATTCTGACAAGAGGTTTTCCGCCGTCTGTACGCGAGATCTGTGCAGCCGTCGGACTGAAATCAACCTCTTCTGTCCACGCACATCTTGCACAGCTTGAAAAAGACGGTTATATCAGACGTGATCCGGACAAGTCCAGAACTATAGAGATCCTGGATGAGGAATTTCAGGATCTGCGCCGTGCCGCACTTGCACCACAGCCGAAGGTTGTGAATCCGCAGAATGAAGGACCGGAGCTTGTCAACGTGCCGGTTGTAGGACGTGTTGCCGCCGGTACGCCGCTGCTCGCCGAAGAGATGATTGAGACCTGGTTCCCGTTTCCTGTGGACCGGCTTCCGAATCAGGAGACCTTCCTGCTGCGGGTAAAAGGAGAAAGTATGATTAATGCAGGGATCCTCGACGGCGACTATGTACTCGTCGAGAAAACACCTGCGGCACGTAAGGGTGATATGGTCGTGGCACTGATTGAAGATTCGGCCACTGTCAAAACATATTATCCGGAAAACGGGCATTACCGCCTGCAGCCGGAGAACGATTACATGGATCCGATCATTGTGGAGGATCTCACGATTCTCGGCAAAGTGATCGGTGTGATGCGATTCTTCTAAACTTAAAAACGGGCTGCTGTATACGATACAGCAGCCCGTAACCTTTCTTAATCCAGCGCCTCTTTTCCGACAAGATTTCCGTCCCGCCAGATCCTTTCAAGATCATAAAACAGGCGGTTTTCCTCATCGAAAATATGAATCACCAGATCGCCGTAATCCATCAGGATCCAGTTCGCGTTCCGGTATCCTTCTATATTTTTCGGCTCATATCCTGCCCGGCTCATCTTCTCGTCGACTGCATCGGCCATGGCCTGAACCTGATTACGGTTGGATCCGCTTGCAATGATAAAGTAATCGGCCAGTGTGGAGATTTTCTCAATATCAATAATTTTGATATCGATTGCTTTCTTGTCTTCCATTGCTTCGATCGCTATCTTCGCAAGTTCTCTGGATGTTGCCATTTATCATTCCTCCTCTTCCGCTGTGGAATCTGTATGTGATTCATAATAAGCCAGTGCATCAAGTGTCATGGGGTCCATCGCCTTGGGATTGCGGGCCAGATAATTCCTGGTGTCACGCAGAATCTCGCAGACGCATCTGTCCAGATCCCGGAATGCCAGTTCACGCAATTCTGTCAGATGCGGTGCGCGGTCCCGGTTCGGTTCAATATAATCCGCCGTAAAGACGATTTTTTCCAGAAGTGTCATATCCGGCTTGCCGGTCGTATGCCAGCGGATCGCCTCGAGAATGGACAAATCTGTAATTCCGTAATCCACCCGTGCGAGATAGGCACCGACCTTTGCGTGCAGGAGCGGCGTGTGCTCGCGCTCAAACTGTGTCACGCTGATATGCCTTCTGGTGGCGGTTTCCCGCAGTTCGATTCCGCTCAGGTGTTTTGCACAGTCATGCAGAAGGCCTGCCGTCCGCGCCTGTGTCAGATCACACCCATAGCGCATGGCAAGTGCGCACGCGGTGTAAGTGACACCGAGTGTATGCTGGAATCTGCGTCCGTTTTGTAATTTAGCCAGGCGCTGTTCAATCGCTGTGAAATCAGGGCCATTATTTACCGTGCTGTTCGTCTCATTCTGCTTTTTCATAGTAAATGTGTTCCTGCTGAATATAGTCAATCACCGAATCCTGCAGATAATATTTCACTGACTCTCCCTTCTGAATCATTTCCCGCAAATGACGCGACGAAATATCCAGATTCGGTGTGTCGAGTTTCAGAAATTCGCTGTTGTATGCAGCCCGCTTGGCTGCAATCTCGGCATCAAACCGGACCGGATCCGTCTGATTGCGCGTAGCAACAACGAGGCTGCACGCCGCGGCGATTCTGGCAGGTTCGCGCCAGGTATCGAAGTCAAAGAGGCTGTCTGCCCCGATGATGAAATACCAGGAACAGTCCGGATACTCTGCATTCAGCGCCTCCAGGGTCCTGTAGGTGAAACTGTATCCGTCCGGATGCATTTCGCGTTCTGACAGCTTAAAATGCGGGTTGGAGGCAATTGCACGGCGCACCATCTCCACGCGCTGTTCATCCGACGCCCTCCCTGCACGGTTCCGCTTGTGCGGCGGATTGCCAGATGGCATAAAGTAAACGGTTTCCAGCTGAAACTGCCGGTGTGCAGCCTCTCCGAGAATCAGATGGCCGATGTGTATGGGATCAAAGGTTCCGCCCATAATGCCGATGCGTCGTTTCGTCATGTAGTCTCCTGTTCTTTTTATAAATCAGAATGTACCGGATGTCTTCTTCGCACGGGGCAGTTCGATTCTGCGGTGCTTCTCGTCTCCCGGACGGTAGAAAACAATTTTCCGGCCGATGGTCTGTACGACACAGGATTTCGTCCGTTCTGCGAGTGTTTCGGCCGCTTCATGGAGATCCTGTTCCTCAGCAAATGTCCGCTGGACGCCGATCTTCACAAGCTCGCGCGCCGCCAGCGCCTCATCCAGGGAAGCGGTAAATTCCGGTGTTACACCGGTCTTTCCGAGCTGAAGAATGGCTTCTTCTTTCATTGCAAGTCCTTTCAGATATGCCCGCTGCTTACTGGTTAATTGTACCATAAGTTATCTCCGTTCTGTATTTATTTATAATATTCAAAAGAATGTCCGTAGACCCAGACGAGATCGCCGTCCTGCACGCCTGCTTCTTCAAGTGCCTCCAGAATGCCGCTGGTATCCAGGAATTTCTGGAAGAAGGCAAATCCCTTCTCTGACTCAAGATTTGTGTAGCCGAGCATTTTTTCCACCCGCGGTCCTTCGACATGAAAGACATGCGGATCATCCGGATCTGTGAAGACCTGGAACGGCAGCGACTCATCCACCGGAAGAATCTCTTCGACATCGACTTCCGGTTCAAAATGCATACCCTCGCGCGGAATTTCCTGCAGCTCCTGCTGAATATGATACAGAAGCGGGCGGATTCCCTCGCCTGTCGCTGCTGAAATCGGAAATACCGGAATGTTCTCTGCCTCAAACGCCGCACGCAGATGGTCCAGCGGACTCTCCTCGCCGGTCTCCTCGTAATACTCCATATAGACTAGATCCATCTTGTTGGCAGCAATTACCTGACGCTTTTTGGAGAGATCAATCCCGTACTTCTCCAGCTCGGCATTGATTTTCCGGACGTCATCTGCCGGATCACGTCCTTCGCTTCCGGATACATCAACCAGGTGAATGAACATTCTGGTACGCTCAATATGACGCAGAAACTGGAACCCGAGGCCGGCGCCCTCAGAGGCGCCCTCAATCAGTCCGGGAATATCTGCCACGACAAATCCGGCACCGTCATCCATATCGACGACACCGAGATTCGGAACAAGGGTCGTGAAATGATAATTGGCAATTTTCGGTGTGGCATTGCTGATCCGGGATAAAAATGTGGATTTCCCGACATTCGGAAAACCGACGAGTCCGACATCCGCAATCAGCTTCAGTTCCAGACGGACTTCCAACTCCCTGGCCGGCTGTCCCGGCTGCGCATAATGCGGCGCCTGCATCGTCGGGGTCGCAAAATTCATATTGCCTTTGCCGCCCCGTCCGCCGCGCAGCAGAATCGTGCGCCGGTTCTCACCGGAAAGATCCGCAATCACCTTTCCGCTCTTATCATCCAGCACAACGGTTCCCTCCGGTACCTTCAGAACCAGATCCGCGCCGTCAGCACCGTGCCGCTTGCGTTTCTCACCGTCTCCTCCATTGCCGGCGGCAAATTTACGCTTATATCTGTAATTGGCCAGCGTATTCATACCGGGGTCTACTTCGAAAATGATATTGCCGCCGCGTCCGCCGTCACCGCCGTCCGGGCCGCCGTTCGGCACATATTTCTCCCGCCGGAAGCTGACATGCCCGTCGCCGCCCTTGCCGGATTTTATTATGATTTTTGCTCTGTCTGCGAACATTTTTGCCGCTCCTGTATGATTAGTATATCGATTTGAATCAACCTTCTTGAATTTTATAGGAACAAAAGAGCTGCCGCAAAAAATGCAGCAGCTCCCAAAACGCTGAAAAGATTAGTCTTCTACCGGAACGACAGAGACTTTCTTTCTGTCTCTTCCATATCTGTGGTAACGAACGATACCATCAGCAGTCGCGAACAGAGTATCATCCTTGCCTCTGCCTACATTGACACCCGGATGGATGTGTGTTCCGCGCTGTCTGTAAAGAATATTTCCGGCTGTGACAAACTGTCCGTCAGCCCGCTTCGCTCCGAGGCGCTTCGACTCGGAATCGCGGCCGTTCTTTGTGGAGCCGACACCCTTTTTATGAGCCATTACGAATTCCTCCTTGCTGTTATGCGTTGATCTTGTCGATCTTAACTTCTGTGTACTGCTGTCTGTGACCGTTTTTGCAGTGATATCCGGTCTTTCTCTTGTACTTATAGATAACGACCTTCTTGCCCTTGCCGTTGCCTGTGCAGGTTGCGGAAACAGTTGCGTTCTCAACATCCTTGCCGACCTTAAGGGTATCGTCGTCTCTTACTGCAAGTACCTGGTCAAATGTAACAGTCTCATCAGCTTCGACGCCGAGTTTCTCTACACGGATCACATCGCCTTCGGAAACTTTGTACTGTTTACCACCTGTTGCAATAATCGCGTACATAAGGTGCACCTCCTTATTAATCTCGCCAGATACGGTGACAGCCGGGCTTTTCTCAAAGCCGGTGTACTTTGGAACCTCTCTGTGCGGCATACCCAAGTACTATAACATTTCCATCACTTTTTGTCAACCTGTTATTATAGAATCGTAATCAGAAGACCGCATGCAAAGATCAGTACCGTCGGCACGACAATGCGGTTTCTGACAGGGTGTGCGGGAACTTTCGGAACGAATGCCGGCCGCACAGGCGCCTCGGCCCGTTTCAGCAGGTATACACCGACATACAGAAGAATCGGAATAAAAATACCGATCGTCATGATGGAAATACCGATGTACGGAAAGGTGACGCCGCTCTCCGCTGCTGCCGCGCCTTCGCTGATACTGCCTGCCGCACGCATGCCTGACACGCACATGCCATATGCCGGAAACAGCAGAATCCCGGTGAGTTTCCCGACCAGCAGCGAAATAAAATTATTGAGAAAATGAACAAAGCTGGAATAGATCATGTTGCCGGAAATCGCCAGAATGTATGACATCATCCCGCCCAGAATCAGCATGCCCGGATATTTGATCGGATACAGATGAAATACCGCGAAGATGCCGCCCATAATAACTGAGAGCACCGTGATGTTTTTTACGCGGTTTCCGATCCCGTTCTGCATGACACCGCGGTGCAGTGCCTCCTCACAGACCGCGGGAAGAATCGCCACGATGAGAATCTGCAGCAGAAACGGAACACTCTGAAACAGGGAATCTTCTTCCCCGATCATCTGATAAGGAACCGGAAAGAAATAAACCAGAAACAGATTTACCAGCATGGAAGCCAGGATTGCGCCGAACCAGAGAACTGCGCAGCCGGCCAGACCAATGAGTTTTGGCCTGTGCAGTGGAAATACGCTGCGCAGATCTGTGCGGTAAAGCAGCGCAAATCCGACAGAAAGAACGAGCATGCCAAGTTCCGTGATGGTAACACCTGTCAGTCCATAACGCAGCTGTATGATGCTTCCGAACGTCAGAAACAGCGCTGTTTCAATGGCAAAAAAAACAATTACGGATGCCGGCGTCAGCTGTCTTTTAGGTTTATTTTTCCGAAGGCCCCGCGGGGCACTGTGTTTTATTTCATAGTAATTCATAAGCTTTTATCATTAATTCTGATCTGTTCCGCCAGCGGCGCAAAACGCTTTTCACGTGTGATTTCGACGATTCCGAGCGCAGTCATATCGATGACAGAGGTTCTGACCGGATCATCCGCCGCCGCATCCTTCAGACACTGCATGAGTTCTCTGGTATGTGCCGGATCATTCATATTGATAAAGTCAACCAGAATGGTTCCGGAGAGCTGTCGCAGACGCAGCTGCCTGAGAATCTCGGGTGCCGCCTCCAGATTAATCCTGCGGGCCATCTCCTCCCGTCCGAGATTTCCGGTGAATTTGCCGCTGTTTACATCAACGGAAACAAATGCTTCTGTCGGCTCAATGATCACAGATGCGCCGGATTTCAGCCAGACACGTCTGGCCGTCAGACGATCCAGATGGCTCTTCAGCCTGTAAAGCTGATACAGCGGAATGACAGGATCACGGTACATGGATAAAACCGGCTGCGATGCACCTGTGTGCGTCATTTCCCGGATCTGTTCCATTAATTCCGGACGGTCTGTCTCAATAACCGTCTCCGGTTCAAATGAGATTCTGTCCAGAAGATGTGCCCACGAAGCCGGTGTGCGCATCAGGCAGCTTCCGGCCGGCGACACGCGGCCTTCTGCAAGAATCGTCTTCAGTTTCCCGGCGAGATCTGCAAACTCTGCTGTCAGATCTGCCTCTGCGGCCTCTTCCGCATGCGTGCGCACGATCACACCGAATTGCTCCGGGGCACAGTGATTTGATTCAAAGATCTGCCGGATCCGGCTTTTTGCCTCTGCCGGAAGCTTTCTGGAATAATGCCAGCCCGGGTCCCGGGTCGTAACTGCCAGATATCTTCCCGGCAGATTCAGTTCTCCGTCTGCACGCGGCAGCTTCGTCTTCTGCGCAGTGACATCAATCTGCAGAAGCAGTTCATCTCCCGTGCGCAGCTTTGCCCCGCGCTCTCTGCGGGTTTTCATCACGTAGTCATCACAGCTTTCCTTTCCGCGCAGCGGAAGATACACCATCTGCTTTCCGGAAAGGCGGACAAAAGCACCTTCTGTCTGGCGATGTATGCGGTCAATTTTTCCGACATAGATCTCC
Organism: Eubacterium sp.; assembly: GCA_017459675.1. Classification (GTDB taxonomy): domain Bacteria; phylum Bacillota; class Clostridia; order Lachnospirales; family Lachnospiraceae; genus CADBRN01. The sequence continues at coordinate 9,014 of JAFUCM010000136.1, read as the reverse complement.
CCGGGGGAAGGCATGGATTCAGAAGGCGGATACAGGAAAAAATCCTCCAGTCTGCCGGATTCTTTTTCAAACACGGCACACACCAGCATTTCCCGGTTTTGCACCGGCATATTGGTCAAAATCAGGCGTTTCGGATTCATGGACAGGCTTCTCCGTATGATTCCAGTGACCGGAAACGATTCTGCCCGGATCCTTCTGCCTCCGCGAACAGATCAAGTCTGTGGATCTTCAGATTTTGCGCCGGAATCTCTCTGCCGGCAAATGCAAACAGCTTCTCGATCACATATTCCGGGCGCAAATTGTTGACACTTCCCTGCGATACAAACAGATAAAACGCATCGCCGCGCGGTTCCAGCCGGTAGATCAGCGGACGGATATCCATCACTTTGCTGCCCTTTTTGGTCTTTTTCTCAAGCAGAATCTCCTTCTGTTCAAGAAATGCCGGAATCAGCTTCTGCGCCTCTGCGGCTGCCTCAGCCAGTTCTGTATCATTTCCGCTGTCAGTCAGCTGCTTCAGTGATACCAGATAATCCGCGGCCGCAAGCAGACGCATGCCGCCGTATTTCTTATCATCCGGAATCTGCAGAACCGAAAGAACCGTAATCCCGTCTGCCATAACGGCATTCAGCCGCTGCTTCATTTCCTCAGAAGAAGCCGCACTTGCAACTTCCAGATCAAAATATTCACCCTCGCTGGTAATACCGACGCCGAGCGGCGCTGCGAAGGACATGATCATGTGCGGACTGAATCCGCCCGAAAGGGTCGTATCAAACTGTGCACGGCGCAGCGCTTTCTGAAAATACCGCATGACATCCAGATGACCGATGTATTTCATGGTGCCTGTCTTGGAAAATTTAATTCTGAGCTTCAAAACAGACACCTCCTCCGTACTTTCTGGCGCCGCAGCCGCTGCACTGCTGCCGGCAGTTTGGCGTAACGCGCGCGGCCTTTGCATTTTCCCATTCCCGCTTCAGGAATTCTTTTGTCACGCCAATGTCGATAAAATCCCATGGCAGAAGCTCGTCTGCAGAACGTTCGCGGTGAATATAAAACGCCGGATCGATCCCGCAGGCGGTAAATGCATCATCCCAGATTTCCTGGCGGAAATTCTCCGTCCAGGCATCAAACAGGGCGCCGTTCTGATAAGCACATCGCAGCACTTCTGCACAGCGCCGGTCGCCGCGGGCAAATACGCCCTCCAGCTTTGAGACACCGCTGGCATGGTACGTGAAACGGATGCTGCGCTGATTCGTCTGTGCGCGCACTTCCTGCTTCGCGGCAGCGGCCTTTTCCAGATAGGATTCGACGGTATCCATCTTCGCCCACTGAAACGGCGTGAACGGTTTCGGGACAAAATACGAACAGCTCGCCGTAATCTGGATCTTCCCGTTTCTGGATTCTTTGGGAATCTCATAATATTCTTCCGCGATTTTCTGACAGAGCTGCGCGATCCCGCGGACATCTTCTTCCGTCTCAAACGGGAGTCCCATCATGAAGTACAGTTTCACTTTGTTCCAGCCGCCTGCAAAGGCCTCGCCGGCCCCCTTCAGAATATCCGCTTCTGTCAGACCTTTGTTGATGACATCGCGCATGCGCTGGGTTCCCGCCTCCGGCGCAAATGTCAGACTGCTTTTCTTAACATCCTGCACTTTCGACATCACGTCGAGTGAGAAGGCGTCAATCCGCAGGGACGGCAGGGAAATATTGATGCCGCGCGCCGGACAGAATTCCATCAGAAAATCAATCAGCGGCTTCAGCTCTGAAAAGTCACTGGTTGAAAGCGAGCTTAAGGAAATCTCATCATATCCGGTGTTCGCAAGCAGCGCTTTTGCGTCGCGCATCAGCGTGGGCAGATGTTTTTCTCTCAGCGGGCGGTATACCATCCCGGCCTGGCAGAACCGGCAGCCGCGGATGCAGCCGCGCTGCACCTCCAGAACCACGCGGTCCTGTGTCGCCTGCACAAACGGCACCACCTGTTTTTCCGGATACGGAACCTGGTCAAAATCACGCACCAGCTGCTTCTCAACCACAGCCGGAACATCCTCGTAAAGCGGCCGGAAATCCGCAAGTGTCCCGTCTTCATTGTAAGAGGCCTCATATAGAGACGGCACGTAAATGCCCGGGAGGGATGCGGCACGGCGCAGAAATGTCTGCCGGTCTTCTCCTGCATCCCGGCAGGCAAGGTACAGGTCAAAGAGACTGTCGTATACGACCTCTCCCTCACCGATATAAAACAGATCAAAAAACGGCGCAATCGGCTCCGGATTATAGGTACAGGGGCCGCCGCCGATCACAATCGGGTCTTCCTCTGTCCGCTTCGCAGCATCCAGCGGAATCCCCGAAAGATCCAGAATCTGGAGGATGTTGGTATAGCACATCTCATACTGCAGAGTGATCCCGAGAAAATCAAATTGTCTCACCGGATCCTGAGATTCCAGCGCAAAGAGCGGAATCTGCTCCTCCCGCATGATCTGATCCAGATCCGGCCACGGCGAATAAACACGCTCACACCAGATGTCATCCCGCCGGTTGAACATGTCATACAGAATCTGGATGCCCAGATGCGACATGCCGATCTCATAGACATCCGGAAATGCAAATGCAAAGCGGATCTTTACCTGATCCGCCTGTTTCATCACTGCATTGATCTCATTACCGATATAGCGCTCGGGTTTCGTAACCCGCAGCAGAATTTCTTCCGGAAGCGCAAGGATACGCTCCTCTTTTTTCTCATTCTTATTCATAGATCTCATCATAGCACGACAAAAACCATCTGCAAAGTTGATTTTCAATTCCGTATCAAGTACAATCAGTAGATACGTGCTTATTATCTATAACAAAACAGATTCGTTATCGGACTGTTTTCATAAAATTTCTTCAGGAGGCAGTTATGAAATTCTATTATCCCGTAATCGTAAAACAGGAAAATGACGGCAGATATCACGCAGTATTTCCGGACCTGACCATGTGTGAGGCCTACGGAGATACCATGGACGACTGCCTCGGCGCCGCGACAGAAGCGGCATACGACTGGATCGAGCTCGAACTGCAGGAAGACGAACCCGAACTTCCTTCCGTCACAGACCACGAAGACATGCAGCTTGCAGACGGCGAAGAAGTCCGGATGATCCTGGTTAATATGCGGCTCATGCCCGGTTTCGATGAGTAACGCACTTTCGATAACTTCACCGCGGGCGATATATTTATCGATACAAAAGTGCGTTACAGATGCACGCCGCGATATTGCTGCCGCCCTTGTTGCCGCGGGAGACAATATACGGCACATCCCGCTCCATCAGCATTTCCTTTGATTTCACGACGTTGACAAATCCGACCGGTACGCCGATGACAAGAGCCGGCCGGACTTCGCCGGCATCGATCAGTTCGCACAGGCGCATCAGCGCTGTCGGTGCGTTGCCGATGGCGAAGATCAGCTGCTGCTCCAGCTTTGCCGCATGCTCCATCGAGACAACTGCGCGGGTCGTCCCGCGCTCTTTTGCCTCACGGATGACGTCCTCATCTGAAATAAAGCAGTGTACTTCTCCGCCGAACTGCGCGAGCATCCGCTTGTTGATGCCGGACATTGCCATTGTGGTATCTGTCACGATATGGGCACCATTCTGCAGTGCCTTGATGGCGGCATCGTCCGCACCTGCGCTGACAGCAAGCATCTCTGCATAGTCAAAATCTGCGCTGGTGTGAATGCACCGCATCACGATATCTTCGGTTTTCGGATCCAGATGAAGGTTCCGCTCCTCCAGTTCTCTTCTGATTATGGAAAAACTTTCCCGCTCAATTGCTCCAGGCTGATGACGCATGTCCTAAATCCCCTCTTCCAAAATCTGATAAATCTGTTTCATGTCAAGTGAACTGCGGAGTGTGTCCGCAAGCAGATCATACTGTGTTTCTTTAAATGCCGCATAATCTCCATCCGGAAGATCTGTGATCACGCGTCCTTTGGCTGCGGCCAGTGCGCGCACAACAGCCGCCGCGATTCCGGCCGCATCAAAAATCCCGTGTACATAGGTCCCGTATATATGCCGATTCTGGAGGAATGGTACCGCAAGTGCTTCTTTTCTGCCATTTTCTGTTACAGAACTGACACCCATATGGATCTCGTAACCGGAGAATTCTCTGCCGGACAGGTCCTGCAGGATCCCGGAAAATTCCGGCAGGGTTCCGGTGATCTTCGTCTGATGCTTTTCGGGTTCATAGACGGTATCATGCGGAAGCAGTCCGAGACCTTCTGTCGTCCCCTGCCGCTCTGCCCCGAGCGGATCAGAGATTGTCCGTCCCAGCATCTGGAACCCGCCGCAGATCCCGAAAACCGGCGTACCCTCTGCCGCCTTCTGCAGAATCAGATCCGCCAGTCCGGATTCACGCAGCCACGTCAGATCTCCGATTGTGTCCTTGCTGCCGGGCAGGATGATCAGATCCGGGGTCCCGAGCTCTGAAGGATGTCTGATATAACGGACGGATGTATCCGGCAGCATGTCAAATACGCTGAAGTCCGAGAAATTTGATATGCGCGGCAGCCGGATCACCGCAAGATCTACAAGCCCCGTGGTGCTGCGGTTGCCGAAACGGTCTGTCAGGCTGTCCTCATCATCGATTTTGAGCGGCATCATCGGAACGGTCCCGACAACCGGAATGCCGGTTTTTTCCTCCAGCATCTCCGGTCCCGGCGAAAGAAGTGACACATCTCCGCGAAATTTGTTGATAATATAGCCGCGGATCCGTTTCTGCTCCGCTTCTGTCAGCAGCGCAGTGGTTCCGTAAAGCTGCGCAAATACGCCGCCGCGGTCAATGTCTCCGACCAGAAGAACCGGCGCACCTGCCAGCTTTGCCATATCCATGTTGACAAAATGGTCGGCGTCCTTCAGGTTGATTTCCGCAGGACTTCCGGCGCCTTCAATCACAATAATATCGAATTCCTCTGCCAGCGTCTTATAGGCTGCCATCACATTCGGAATCAGTTCTTTTTTGTATGAAAAATAATCTCTGGCGCTGTAATTTCCGATGCTCCTCCCGTTGACAATGACCTGCGATCCGGTATCATTTGTCGGCTTCAGGAGGATCGGATTCATCTCTGCGCGCGGACGGATGCCGGCAGCCTCCGCCTGCATCACCTGCGCGCGTCCCATCTCCAGGCCTTCATCTGTCACATAAGAATTCAGTGCCATGTTCTGCGCCTTGAACGGGGCACATTTATAACCGTCCTGATGAAAAATGCGGCAGAGTCCGGCTGCCACCAGACTTTTCCCGACATTTGACATCGTTCCCTGTATCATGATTGCTTTTGCCATAATTTAGTTCTCCAACAGCCGAAGGGTATCAAGCAATTCTCTGTTATCCGCATGCTGCCGCACGGCAATCCTGAAATAGCCGCGGGAAAGTCCCCTGTAATTGGAACAGTCCCGGATCAGAATTCCATGCGCCAGGAGTTTCTCGCCGAGTGTTTCCGGGCCTCTGAAGAGCAGATAATTGCTCGCACTTTCATAGACCTTATAACCGATGCCGCGAAGTCCTTCTGCCAGAAATGCCCGCTCTGTCCGGATCAGTTCCCGCGCAGCCCTCACATGTTCCGTCTCCTGCATTGCGGCAATGCCTGCGGCCGTTGCAGGAATGGAGATGTTCCACGGCTGCAGAAGCATACGCATTTTCTCACGCAGATTCACATCTGCTGTCATGCCGTATCCCAGACGCAGTCCCGGCATGGCAAAGGATTTTGTGAAGGTCCGCAGGACAAAAAGATTCGGATATTCCTGCAGCAGCGCAGCATCTGCTGCATACTCCGGATGATCCGAGAGCATGATAAAGCATTCATCCAGCATCACGCGGATTCCCGCCTCCCTGCACGCTTTCAGAATATCCCGCAGGCGTTCCGGCCGGATCATCCCGCCGTTCGGGTTGTTCGGTGTGCAGAGAATCAGCACGTCGGCATCCTTTCCGCCAGACAGATCCGGAATCGTTTCCTGCAGCATAAAATCGGCTTCTTCTCTGAGCGGAAGCGTCAGAATTTCCGTGTTCTGTGTCTCCGGAATTCTGCGGTATTCCGAAAAAGACGGTTCCGGCAGGATAATACGTTCCGGGGCCGCGGCCGCTAAAAATGCGTCAATCAGCTCTGCCGCACCGTTTCCGAACAGAAACTGTTCAGCCGGTATCTTCAGTGTTTCAGAAAGTGCCGCCCGCAGCGCACGCTGTTCCGGGTCCGGATAATTCCGGATCAGTCCGATGCTGTCTCTTGCAGCCTGTATGACAGAATCAGGGGTGCCGGCAGGATTCAGATTTACAGAAAAATCAAGGCGGATGGTGTTGTGATAGACATCTCCGCCATGAAGATAGTTATTGTCATTCGTCATTTAAAAATATTCCTGTTGTTTTATCGTTTTTCGTTCATTGTTTTACACAGGCTTCATCCGCGCATAATCACCAGTACAATCAGAATCCGCAGCAATGCAAACAGAATCAGTGCAGCGACAGATGCCCGCTGCATCAGCCGGTTTGCCCGGAGAATATCAGCCGCCTCGGCAGGACGTTCCGGATCCCCCAGTGTCGCCTTGTGATGTACGGAACCAAAGTAACTTGAATCACCGCCCAGCATAATCCCGAGCGCGCCCGCCATCGCCGATTCCGGCTGTGCCGAATTGGGACTTGGATGCTTCCTTCTGTCGCGCCGGAAGATCCGCCATGCACGGGATCTGCTGTAATCCTTCCCGTATGCTGTCAGGATCATCAACAATGCGGTCAGACGGGCCGGGATCAGATTTACCAGATCATCCAGCCGTGCAGCGAATGTTCCAAACCACTGATAGCGGTCATTTTTGTATCCGATCATGGAATCCATCGTATTGATGGATTTGTAGACAAACCCGCATGCTGCGCCGCCGATCATCATATAGAGCATTGGTGCGACCACACCGTCCGATGCATTTTCCGCAACCGTCTCGACTGCAGCACGGATAATGGCCTGTTCGTCCAGAAAGTCCGTGTCACGCCCGACAATCCGTCCCAGAGATTCCCGTGCGTCCTCGATCTCTTCCCGCTTCAGATCATGGTAAACCCGCATGCTTTCCACCTGCAGCGATCTGCAGGCCAGCAGCTGCCAGCACCAGAAAACTTCCAGCGCAAATCCCAGAAGGATATGGATCCGGAAGCAGAAAAACAGAGCGGCAAACGGAATGCCTCCCGACAATCCAATGACAAGGACAGCAAGAACCGCGCCTGCGATCCGCTCTCCTTTTTTGGTCTTCGGAAAAATTTTCCTTAAGATTCGTTCCAGCAGACTGATCAGATTGCCGATCAGGCGGATCGGGTGATAGAGCCGGCGCGGGTCTCCAAACAGAAGATCCAGACAAAATGCGGCGGCAACTGCCGGAATAATGAATAGTGCTTTCACTTAGGACATCCTCCTGTGATACCTCTGCGCTGCTGCAATATACGCAGTCACAATTTCCGGATTGGCCGGATAATACAGATGCGGAAATCCGGCATACATCGTCTCAGAGCTGTGAATGCAGTTCCACCGGCGTTTTCCGGCCGGTTTCATTGCAAGAAATGCATTTCCCGGATCCTCCGAATCATAGTGATGAAATTCATGGGCTCTGACATGTCCGATGTCCTGCCCGAAAAACATCCCGCCCTGCAGGGTGATATAACCAAACCGCGTGAGGCGGTGATTGTTGTATGCCGCGGCATGAATCACGCCGCACATGGGCCACGCTTTTCCTTCCAGATCCTCCAGTGTCCTGTGCAGATACAGAAAACCGCCGCATTCTGCGAGCACCGGCATGCCCCCTTTGCATGCGTCTGCTATCTCCGTTCGCATGCTTTTGTTTGCGGACAGTTCCTGCGCCTTCAGTTCCGGATAGCCGCCGACCAGCAGCAGTGCATCCAGATCCTCCGGAAGATGCTCGTCATGCAGCGGTGAAAAATAAACAGGCTCCGCGCCGGCACGTTCGAGCATCCGCAGATTTTCCTGATAAAAGAAACAAAATGCCTCGTCTTTTGCGACGCCGATTCTCACACGGAATCCTTCCGGACAGTCTGCTGCTGTCGTAAACGCGGCCGTTTCGTCCTCATACAGTACTTCCGCTTCCTTTGCAATCGTCAGCAGTCCCTCCAGCGTAACAGTATCCTCCAGACAGTCTGCCAGACGGTTCAGCTGCATTTCGAGGTCTTCGATTTCAGAAGGCATCATCAGTCCCAGATGCCGGCTGTCCAGCCGCACATCCGGAAGCTCCGGCAGATAACCGATTACTTTGACAGGAAGTGCCGATTCAATCATCTGCTTCATAGGGGGGAATACACCTTTGGAAATCCGGTTCAGAATAATCCCTTTTATCATTTCTCCGCCCGGAAAAGAAAGCATTCCCTGGATCAGCGGGAGAATGCTGGTGCTGACGCCGCGGCCGTTCATCACCAGAATCACAGGTGTACCTGTCTGGAGCGCAGCATCTGCACTGCTGGCCTTCGTATCGCCGAATCCGATTCCGTCAAAGAACCCCATGACGCCTTCTGTCAAAGTAATATCAGCATCCCGCATGCCATCCTGCAGCATCCTGCGGATGACATCCGGCTCCGCCATGAACGCATCCAGATTGCCTGCCGGACGTCCTGTAATATACGCATGGAACATCGGATCGATAAAATCCGGCCCGCATTTAAAGGACTGAACCCGCAGGCCTCTGCGTTTCAGAAGATGCATCAATCCGCATGTAATCAGTGTCTTGCCGCTTCCGCTCGACGGCGCGGCAATCATGAAACGTGCCTGTGACATGTTGGTTTTCTTCCTTACTTTCATCTGAGTTTATCAACTTCCGCAGGCGGTGCGGTGCGGCAATGTGTCAATGAGTCAGAGTGAAACGTCCCCATTGACTGTTATGAAGTGACCGTTGTCAAGAGTTGATTTAAGCACTTAACAAACTTTTCTTGTCGGTTACATTTGTATGACCTGCCAGCATCTGAAAGGAGCCCTGATTTAACAGTTCCCGGCATATGGCCACTCTGTTATT